>CALJLX010000606.1 GCA_937982495.1 uncultured Desulfuromonas sp. | reverse complement strand
GAATCGAAGGTGTAGTCCCAGACATGCTCGGCGATCATCGTCCGGGTCAGGGTCTGGTTGGGATTGCGCATGAAATATTCGAGCAGCGCGTATTCCTTGGCGGTGAGATCGATTTCCTTGTTGCTGCGCCAGACCTTGTGGGCCACCGGGTCGAGGCGCAGGTCGGCGAAGTGGATCTCGGCCCCCCGATCCTGTCCCCCCCGGCGCAGCAGGGCCCGTACCCGGGCCAGCAACTCGGCGAAGGCGAAGGGTTTGGTCAGGTAGTCGTCACTGCCCGAATCGAGCCCGGAGACGATATCGTCGACCGTATCCTTTGCCGTCAGGCACAGCACCGGCGCGCTCATCCCCTTCTCCCGCAGTTCGCGGACTACGGTCAGACCGTCTTTCTTCGGCAGCATGACATCCATCAGGATGAGGTCGTAGGGGTTGGTCTCGGCCATGTAGCGGCCTTCCTCGCCATCGTAGGCGACATCCACCAGAAAACCTTCCTCTTCGAGGCCGCGCTTGATGAAGCTGGCCACTTTTTTCTCGTCTTCGACGACCAGAATTCTCATATTCAACTCCTTCTCTTGTTTGATTCCGACGGGCGGTATCCCTATTGGAGACATGCTGCTTTATTTCAACTTGAGTTTGACCAGAACTTCGTTGGCCGTCTCTTCCACCGCTTTGCCCGAAACGTCGATGACCACCCAGGGCTGGCGGCGGAAAAAGGCCCGGGCGTGGCGCAGTTCATCCTCGATCTCGGCGAAGTCGGCATAGGCGGCCTTGGAGTCCATGCCCAGATGTTTCAGCCGCGTCACCCGCATTTCCACTAGGCGTTGGGGATCGATGACCAGGCCCACCACCCGCTTCGGATCGACGTCGAACAACTCCTTGGGGGGATCGATCCCCTTGACCAGCGGCACGTTGGCGACCTTCCAGCCGGCGTGGGCAAGATAGATGGAGAGGGGCGTCTTGCTGCTGCGCGAAACCCCCACCAGGACGATGTCGGCCTTGGGCAGATGGGCGGTTTCCTGGCCGTCGTCATGCTTCACGGTGAATTCCACGGCCTCGATGCGGCGGAAATAGTCCTCGTCGATGCCATGGAGCAGTCCCGGTGTTTCCCGGGGGGAGAGACCAAAAAACTCGGTGATTTTCATCAGCAGTGGGGTGATCAGGTCGATGCAGGGAAGTCCCAGCGAGTCGCATTCATCATGCACCAGACGTGCCAGTTCGCGGTTGACAATGGTGTAGACGACGATGCCCTGGGCCGCGAGGACTTCGTCAAGGGCTTCATATACCTGATTTTTGCTGCGCACATGGCTGATGCGACGCAGTCGCACATCCCGGTCGCCGAATTGCAGAAGGGCCGCCATCACCATCTTTTCGGCGGTTTCGCCGGTAGCATCGGAGAGCAGGAAGACGATTTTGGGGTTGGACATCGCGAGTCCTCATGAAAGAGCCGTCACAATTCTAGCATGACAATCGTTCCATGCAAGAAAAGGAGGGGAGGGGATGAGG
Source organism: uncultured Desulfuromonas sp. (assembly GCA_937982495.1). Classification (GTDB taxonomy): domain Bacteria; phylum Desulfobacterota; class Desulfuromonadia; order Desulfuromonadales; family Trichloromonadaceae; genus Trichloromonas. Next base: position 726 of record CALJLX010000606.1, on the reverse strand, counting down.
CCACCGCAATTCTTTTTGCAAAGGCGGCGGAGAAATCAATTTTTTGCGAAATATGTAAATAATGCATCAAGAAAGGTAATTAGCTCATTAAATACAGCCACTTAATTAAACCCGAAAGATGTGATTCTGTCAAGATTTTTTAGCGGCTTGCCCCCCTTGCTTCTTCGGGCATACTTTAGGGCAAAGGCAATGTCGTCGTTCATCCCTTCGCTACGGGAAAAGACCCCATGCATCCTTATCTGCGCGCGACCTTCTGGATTCTGCTCTATCTGCTGCTGGTCCAGGCCCCGCTCTTCGTCCTGCTGCTCGGCCCCAAGCCCGCCGGGGACGGTTTCTGGTTCGATTTCTCCCTGGCGTTGGGCTTTGCCGCCACCGCCATGATGGCGATCATGTTCCTGCTCACCGCGCGCTTTCAGCGGGCCACCGCTCCCTTCGGCATCGACCTCGTCTATTACTTCCATCGCCTCGCCGCCATCGGCGCCTTTGTCTTCGCCACCATCCATCCCTTGGTTCTTTTTTACAAGGAACCAGGGCTGTTAAGGGTGATTCTTGACGGCACCCTGCCCCTGCATCTCTGGACGGGGCTCGTTTCCTGGGTGGCGCTGGCGGCGTTGATGGTGTCCTCCCTCTGGCGGAAATCCTTGCACATTCACTACGACGCCTGGCGTGTCGCCCATGTGCTGCTGGCGCTGACGGCGCTGCTGCTCGGGGTGGCTCATATTGTCG
>CALJLX010000605.1 GCA_937982495.1 uncultured Desulfuromonas sp. | reverse complement strand
CATGGCACCCTGGTTTACGCCATCATAGCTCTGATTATTTTCTGTGAAGTCGGCTTGGTCGTCGCCCCTTTCCTGCCCGGCGATTCAATGCTCTTCATCATCGGGGCACTGTGCGCCACGGGGACCATGGATCTGACGGTGGTGCTGACCTTGTTCCCCCTGGCGGCCATCGCCGGGGATAACTTCAATCGCTATCTGGGAGCCACTTTCGGATACAAGGCGTTTCGCGGCCGCCAGGGACGGTTCTTCAACCAAAAAAACCTTGATCGCGCCCAACGTTTTTTCGAAAAATATGGCAACAGAGCCGTTACTCTGTGTCGGTTCATCCCCTTTTTCCGTACTTTCATCCCGTTTGTCGCCGGAATGGCCGGGATGCGCTGGCGCACCTTTTTTCTCTACAGTGTTGTGGGTGGCGTGGGCTGGATCGCGGTGTGCGTCCTTGCTGGTTACTATCTCGGAAATCTGGAATTCATCAAGGGACATTTCGAACTGGTACTGTTGACGATCATCACCGTTTCCGCATTGCCGGCCGTGATCAAATATCTGAAAAAATCGTTGCCCCCCAAAGGGGCTTCTGGCCTCTCCGGGGAGCTTCCGGTTGAGTCTCAATCCCACGCACTGCCGGAGGCATTTTCTCAGGAACGATTTGGCAAGCGCTTTCAGTTTCGGCAGGTTGTTAAACGGGGACGGTGCATGGCGGCATGGCCCAACAAGGTCGCGGTTAGTGCCGCGGATCAGGGCAAGCGGACCGTAACAATAATGTCTCGCTTCCGGATCCTGGGGAACCGGCGCATCCTTCGTCAGCGCGGCTACCGGCCTCTGCGCAAACAGGGGGACGTAAAATTTCTGCCTGCAAAACCTTTCTGCACAACCTGTCGACTGGTCGCGGATTAAAACCACCGTCCTCAGATATTTCCGACAACTCACCGTCTGTCAGACGGGAAAAGCCCTCAATCTCCGGATCGAGGGCCTTTCTGATTTATCGCTATATTTAGAACAACTCCAGAGGAGCCTTCTTACGGGCTAGGAATTGTGAGAGCCGGGTTGAGAGAAACCGTTACAGCCCCCATCTAAATCCGAGATTATTTTCTGGACGGCCAAAAAACTTGACCGTCTGCACATGCTGATCTACATTATTTTTGTCTTGTTTTTATGGATTTATCGGAGGGATAGATGGTGGCAGTCGGGGCAAAAAATCAAATCTGTAGAAAGACCCAAACCGCTGATGCCAGCATGACGCTGGCCAGCGGTTTTCTATTTTCCCTCCAATTAATTTAAGGGAAAGCTTACGAGTGCCCCTAATCCAGTTAAATGCCCTTGAACACTTGGAGAATCCAAATGCGTAGTCAACTGCAAGCCTTGGAAGACGCTGAATTCTGGGAGAACGATGTAAATGAACAACCCCCTCCAGACATCTTTGCCTTTAATGAGCTCCGATCTTGCGCCGATCTCTTTCGCATGCACGAGCAAAAGATTCTAGATATTCAGCCAGAATTCCAACGCGACTTTGTTTGGAAGGGGCCAGATCAAACGCGTTTCATCGATTCTTTGATTAAACAGCTGCCAATTCCAAGTCTGTGTTTTAGCTATGACGCAAAGCAGCAGAAGTGGCTTGTAATCGATGGTCTTCAAAGAATTTCCACAATCATTCGATTTTTGACCGGCTCGGACTGGAAGCTATCCAAGCTTGACGACGTTGAGCCGAGGATAGGTGGCGTCTCTGCCGCTGCACTTAAGAACGATCCTTCCCTCATTGAGTTTTACCGCAGAGTCGAAAATTCGACGATCCCGATTACTGTATTACGATGCGACTACTCCAATAACAAACATCTTTCATACCTTTTTACAGTCTTCCATCGACTCAATTCTACAGGACTAAAGCTCAATAATCAGGAAATAAGGAACTGTATCTTTGCAGGCCCACTTAATCGCCTCCTGCGAGAACTCGACGACAATCCAGATTGGCGTCGACTGAACAAGATGAAAAAGGGTGAGTACTACCGACTACAGAAGCAGGAGCTCATTCTTCGATTCTTTGCGTTTCAAGAATCACTCGACGTATACACCGGTAGTTTGGCGAGCTTCCT
>CALJLX010000604.1 GCA_937982495.1 uncultured Desulfuromonas sp. | reverse complement strand
TAAAGATAGCCGTCCGGCCCGGAGCGCACGTCGCGAATGCGTCCGAGCTCTTCTTTGAGCAGATGTTCCTCCTCGACCAGGCGGGTGCCGTCGAAACGCAGGCGCACCAGCATCTGTTCGCGCAAGGCGCCGACAAAGAGATCTCCCCGCCAGCGGGGAAAGCGGTCACCGTCATAAAAGGCCAGGCCCGACGGCGCGATGGAGGTGGGCACCCAGGTGTGCAGCGGCTGGATCATGCCCTGCCGGTGCGTCCCCTCGCCGATGCGGGTGCCCAGGCCATAATTGACCCCGTAGGTAATGATCGGCCAGCCGTAGTTGTTGCCGGCCCGGACGATGTTGATCTCATCCCCGCCCTGCGGGCCGTGTTCATGGGTCCACAACTCGCCCGTTTGCGGATGCAAAGCCGCCCCCTGCACGTTGCGATGGCCGATGGAATAGATCTCCGGCCGCCACCCGGAACGCCCCGCGAAGGGATTGTCGGCGGGCACCCGGCCGTCATCGTGCAGGCGGATCACCGAACCGGCATGGTCATCCCCCCGTTGTGCCCGTGCCATCTCTCCCCGATCGCCGAGGGTGATATAGAGATAGCCGGCGCGGTCAAAAACCAGGCGGCAGCCGAAATGAATGCCCTTGCCCGATTTCGGCTGCTGGCGGAAAATGGTCTCCACCCCTTCAAGCCGATGGCCGTTCAGGCGACCACGCGCGACCTCCGTGCCGATCCCCCCCTCGCCGGCGGCGACATACGAAAAATAGATCATCCTGTTTTTTGCGAAGTCGGGATGCAGGGCCACGTCCAAAAGCCCTCCCTGGCCCTTGTCGACGATGGCCGGCAGGCCCTGGACGGGCTCGGGATCGAGGCGGCCCTGACGGATGAGGCGCAGCCGCCCCGGTCGCTCGGTGACGAGCATGCCGCCGTCCGGAAGAAAAGCCAGCCCCCAGGGATGCTCCAACCCCTCCGCCACCGTCACCACCCGAAAGCGCTGCTGCGTACCGGCAACGGTTTCGGCCGCCGCCGGCCAGAACGATGCCAGGAAAAAGACCAGGCCAAAGGTCAAGCCCGCCTGAAACTTTAAAATCGCCATTGCGGCCCCCTTTGAAAAATCTGTTTGCCCCCCTGGATGCCAATCAAATATAGCAGAAAGGCCCAGGGCCGCAGGGTTCAAGGGTTAGCCGTTGACGCGTAAAAGATTTGACAGCGGGGCGGGGGTGGGGGTAGGTTGTCGCATTGGATTTTTCTTTTATTGCGATTTTTAGGAGGATGGCCGATGGGTTCGGGTAGCGGGACAGCGCGGTTGTTGAAGTCGTTTTTAGCGGTGAGTTGCCGGTGAAAGCGGCTTTTTTGTTTTTTGCTGGATGGTCTGAGCGAATAGCGAACTTTTCATCTTGCCGTCGCCATGATCGAAGGTACCGGCTTTCTTCTTGCCGTTCAGCGGAGAGCAGTAATGAATTCACTTC
>CALJLX010000603.1 GCA_937982495.1 uncultured Desulfuromonas sp. | reverse complement strand
TTGTCCCGGGCTTCCGGCGGGATGCCCGGTCCGTTATCGGCCACGATCACTCGCGCTCCGGCCAGGGCCACCCAGATGCGCCCCTGGGACGGGGTGTACTTGATGGCGTTGTCGAGCAGGTTGGCGAAGGCCTGAAAGAGCAGGTCGCGATCGCCGCGCACCCTGGGGGCGGAAAGCAGATGGGCCTCGATGTGCTGTTCCTTCTCGTCAGCCAGGGGCTCGTAGAGCTCGATGACGTCCCGCAGCAACTCGGCCGGATCGACCTCCTGAAAACCGGCGCGGCGGCTTCCCGATTCGACCTGGCCGATGCGCAAGAGCGCCTTGAAGGTGGTCAACAGGCCGTCGGCTTCGGCCACCGCCCGGTCGAGCAGCTCGCGATTGTACCCCTCTTGCGTCTGGCCGCGCAGCGTCTCCAGCAGATTGCGCAAACGCGCCAAAGGCGTGCGCAGATCGTGGGCGATGTTGTCGGAGACCTGGCGCACCCCGGCCATCAGAGCCTCGATCCGGTCGAGCATCTCATTGAGGTTGCCAGCCAGCCGGTCGAAATCGTCCTCCGCGCCGCGCAGGGGAATGCGCCGGGAGAGATCGCCGCTCATGATCTCACGGCAGGTGTCGTTGATGCTCTCGACCCGGCGCAGAAAACCCCGGCTGAGCAGGGCGCCGCCGACCAGGGCGAGGACGGCGGTGAGGGCCAGTCCCCAGGCCAGGGTCGAGACGATCAGCTTCTGGATCTTCTCCAGCTCATGCACATCCCGCCCGACCAGCAGATTCAAGCCCCCTTCCAGCCGGAAGAGCCGAGCCCGAGCCGCGTGCCCCTTCTTCGCCACACCCCGATCCTCTTCCAAACGGAAACTCAGCCAGCCGGTCCGAGGTTCCTCCCCCTGCGGCCAGCGGCTCAGGTTGCCGAGGAGAGGCTGCAATCGCCGATCGGCCAACAGATAGAGGATCGGGCCGTTCGGTTCCCGGGCCAGGCGCTCGGAGATCAGCGCCGTCAGTCCCGGCAAGCCGGTGCGGTCATAGCGTTCCGCCAGCCCCACCACCTCGGCCTCGATGGCGGCGTCGGTCTGGCGCACCATGTAGCCCGCCGTCGACCAGTGGATAAAACCGAGGAGCAGCAACACCGAGGTGCCGAAGAGGGCCATGTAGAGAATGGCCAGACGGAAGGTGCTGCTCGCCAGCAGCCTAGGCTTCGGCACGGAGCACGTATCCCGCGCCGCGCACCGTGTGCAGCAGCGGCCCTTCGAAATCCTTGTCGATCTTGCTCCGCAGCCGGCTGATGTGCACGTCGATGACGTTGGTCTGCGGATCGAAATGATAGTCCCAGACGCTCTCCAGCAGCATGGTCCGGGTCACCACCTGGCCGCTGTGGCGCAGCAGGTATTCGAGCAGGCGGAACTCCCGGGGTTGCAGCTCGATGGCGCGTCCGGCGCGGCGCACGGTGCGGGTCAAAAGATCCATTTCCAGATCGGCGACCTTGAGCAGCGTGCGCGGGGCCTGTTCCCCCTCGCCCCGGCGGATCAGGGCTTCGAGGCGGGCCAGGAGTTCGGAAAAGGCGAAAGGCTTGACCAGATAGTCGTCGCCGCCGGCGCGCAAACCCTCGACCCGGTCGTCGACCTCGCCGAGGGCGCTGAGAAAGAGGGCCGGGGTCTTTTTCCCCGCCGCCCGCAGGGAGCGGATCAGGGCCAGCCCGTCGAGCCCCGGCAGCATGCGGTCGACCACCAGCACGTCAAAATCCTCTTCCAGCGCCCGAAAGAGCCCGTCCTTGCCGTCGCCGACGCGCTCGGCGCGGTGGCCGCTCTCGCCGAGCCCCTTGACCAGATAGGCCGCCGTCTCGGCGTCGTCCTCGATAATCAGAATGCGCATGCCTGCCTCGTTTTCTATCAAGTTAATCATCGGTCATTGTAGCCGCAAGGGGGTCCATGGGCAACCGGGGGGAGACGCGAAGCGCGCCGACCTGGGATTATTCTACGCATCCCCCGTTACCGGGAGCTTGCCGGAAGATTACCATTTGGAAAGGTTGGCGAGAAGGCGGTGCGGGAGGGGGAAGGGACAGAAAAAAGCGCCGCCCCGCGCGACTTTTACGGGGCGGCGCTTTACCTCGGAAACTTTACAGGTCGGCGATCTTCAGGACGATCTTGCCGAAATGCTTGTCCTCTTCCATCATGCGATGGGCCTCGACCACTTCGTCGATGGAGAAGACCTTCTCGATGATCGGCACGATGGTCCGGTCGGCGAAGCTGGGCAGGGCGCGCTTGGTGAACTCGGCGATGATCTCGCCCTTTTCCGAAACCGGGCGGCTGCGCAGCACCGAGCCGATGATCTGCTGGCGCTTGACCATCATCAGGGCGAGGTTGAGTTCGGCCTTGATCCCGGAGATGACGCCGATGATCACCAGCTTGCCCTTGTAGCCGAGGGAATTCATGTTCGGAGCCAGATACTTGGCGCCGACGTGGTCGAGGATCAGATCGACCCCCTTTTTGTTGGTGAACTCCTTGACCGCCTCGGAGAAGTCCGGGGTAGTGGTGTAATCGACAACCAGATCGGCGCCAAGCTGCTTGACCCGCTCCAGCTTGCTGGGGTGGGCGGTGACGATCTTCTTCGTCTGCGGGGTCAGGGCGTTGGCCAGTTGCAGGGCCGCCGTGTTGACCCCGCCGCCGCCGCCGTGAAGAATGGCGGTCTGGCCGTTTTTCAGCTCGCCGATCATGAAGACGTTGAGGAAGGCGGTGATGTACGATTCGCAGACGCAGGCCGCTTCCTCGAAGCTCATCGACGACGGCATCGGCATGACGTGATTGGCGTAAGCCACGGCGTATTCGGCGTAACCGCCGCCGCCGACCAGGGCCAGCACCCGGTCGCCCGGCTTCCACTCGCTCACCGCCGAGCCGATCGACTCGATGATGCCGGAAACCTCCAGACCGAGGATTTCCGAATCGCCGGGCGGGGCCGGATACTTCCCTTCCCGCTGCACCAGGTCGGGGCGGTTGATCGACGTCGCCGCGACCTTGATCAGAACTTCATTCTCCTTCGGCGTCGGCTTGGGCACATCATCCACCCGCATCACCTCGACGCCGCCAAAACCATCCATCACTACTGCGCGCATAAACTCTCTCCTTGAAAAAAAGTGCGGAAAAACCACCGAATGGGGTTTCCTGACAAATAAAACAACGTATCGATTATAGGGGATTCAGAATCGGTTGCAAGGAGAAAGAGGGGCACATGGTGGATGCGACGGGGGGACAAGCCGCGCCAAGACACGACCTTCCCTTCGCCTCCCCTTTCTCAAACCTCCAGAAACGTCCAGTGCAAATCCGCCAGCCCCACCACCAGAATGCGGTCGAGAAGTTTCGGTGCGCCGCCGAGCAGGGCGAAAATCTCGTTGGTCATCAGTCCGGCGATAATAGCCGCGCCGTCCGGGGTCACCGGCAGGGGCTCCGACGCCTGCGCCAGACCGGCGAAAATCCGCTCCAGCGGCTGGGAGGTGCCGACCTTGAGGGTGAGCACCTGCCCCTGCTCCCCCTGCACACCGCCGTGGACGAACCAGCCCCCGACCGGCGAAGCCCGATGCAGGGAGAAACGGCTCGGCCAATTATCGAGACAGTCGACCACCACCTCGACTCCGGCCGGAAAAACAAACGCCTCGTCAATGCGTCCGCTCAGGGGGATAACCTCCACTTTCGAGTTGATCGCCGCCAGCCGCGCAACGGCCACATCGATCTTCGCCCGGCCGACGTCCCCCTCGCCATACAGGGTCTGCCGGTTGAGGTCGGGCCAGTCGACCCTGCCCTCGTCGACCAGATAGAGACGACCGACCCCGGCGCGGGCGAGCAGCTGGGCGACGGTGGCGCCGAGGCCGCCGACCCCGGCGACCAGCACCGTGCCTTGGGCGAGGCGCCGCTGGCGCTGTTCCCCCCAGACCGGCAGCTGCCGGGCGTAGCGTTGCGCCGGAGTTGTGCTCATCCCCCCGCTCCCGGCGGGAAGAGGGCGACGGTCGCGCCATCGGGAATCGGGGTGGCAAGGCCGGCGAGATGGTGGATGTTGTGGCGATCAACAAGGATGATGGTGCCGGGGATGAGCGTGCCGTCGGCGTCGAGCAGTCGGTCGAGAAAGGGCGTGGGGATTTCGGCCTGAACCCGGGTCAGCAGTTGTCGCACGTCGAGCCCCGGCGTCCAGGGGAGCGCCAAAGTTTCGCGCTTGAGCAGCAGCCGCAGCAGGCTGTAGAAGCTGACCTGAACCAACGGCGTTACCAGTCCCGGACCAGTCCGGTGTAGCGGTTGCCGCCGGAAAGGTGGGCTCCGTCGGGGAAGGGGGCGCGGGATTTCACCAGATGATAGTAGACCCCGGCATCGTTGCTGTCGCCGACGAGGACGGCGCCGAGCAGGCGCTTCTGCCCGTCGAGAAAAAGCTTGCGGTAACGGCCATTCGCGCCGTCGCGGAAAACCCGGACGGCCGGGGCGTCGTCGCCGCAGTAGCCGACCACCGCCAGATCGGTGCCGAAGATCTCGCTGATGTTGTTTTTCAGGCTCCCCTCGTAGCGGCGGTCCAGTCCGAGCATGTTCAGAGCGGCGACCTCCCCCTGTTCGACGGCGGTCAGCCAGTTCCCCTGCACTGTCAGCTCGCCGGTGACGAAATCCGCCCCTTCGGCGCAGTCACCGGCGGCGTAGATGTGGGGATGTCCGGCGCGGCAACAAGCGTCGACGCGGATACCGTCTCCCACCGCCAATCCCGCCCGCCGCGCCAGATCCGCATTGGGCTGGACCCCCTTGCCGACGATGAGCAGATCGACGGTCAGGTTCTTGCCCGAGTTCAGGGTGAGGGAGAGGCGACCGTCATCCCTCAACTCGGCGATGTCGTCCCGTTTGTGCAGTTGCAAGCCGGCGGCGACGAAACGCTCTTCGAGGAATTGGGCGGATTCGGCATCGAGCAGGCGGCTGAAAATCCGGTTTGATCCTACGATCAGATGCTTTTCCGTTTCCGCCGGAGCGTGAGAGAGCAGGGGCAGGCTCACCAGTCCGGCGCCAAGGGCGGCGATAGCACGGGCGCCGGGGAGAAATTGGGCCAGGCGGTCGGCGTCGGCGAGATGGCGCAGCACCGAGACACGCCCGGCCTCGACCGCCAGGGGCCGGGCTTCGCTGCCGACGGCGAGGAGCAGTTGGCCGAAATGGATCTCCGTGCCGTCGTCGAGGATCAGGGTACGGCCGTCGACATCGAGTGCCGTTGCCGTCCGGCCGAAGCGGGTGACGATGCCGAGCTCCCGGTAGAAGGCCTCGTCGACAATGAACAGGTTCTCCCGTTCGGTCTTGCCGCCGATGAAATAGGGGGTGAGCACCCGCGAGTAGGCGGGCCGGTCCTCGCGGTCGACCAGCAGGATGGAGCGCGCGCGGTCATGCTTGCGCAGGACGCGCAAGGCCTGCAAGCCGGCGGCGCTGTTGCCGACGATGACGATGTCGAAATGGTCAGCCACTCATGTCTCCAACCGAGAGCGGTGTTAACCCCTCTCCCCGGGGGAGAGGGGCAGGGGTGAGGGGGACGATGCGCGGATATCAGCTCAATCCCAGCGACTTGAGTTTTTCCTCGCCGGGGATGCCGTCGGCGCTCCAGCCCCGCAACCGGTAGTACTCGGGGAGCATCTCCGCGAGGCGCGCCGTCGCCCCCCGCAGCGGGCCATCGGGGATCGGTTCGTCGAGCAGGCGTTTCGGCAAGGTGTCCTGACCCGGGTCGACCCCGGCCCGGAGGTTGAACTGCCGCTCCAGGTTCCAGATGCGGTCGCCGACGACCAGCAGCCCTTCTTCGTCAAGGGTCAGGCCGGTGGCGGCGTTGAGCAGGCGCGTCACCTGCGGCGCGCCGATGGCGAAGGTGGTGAAAAGACAGACGCCGACCGAGTCGACCACGGCGGTGAAATCCTGGAAGATCTTGGTCCAGCTCGCCTTGCCCTCGATCGCCTGGGGATCGAGCTTCTCCGGCAGGCCGAGGATTTCCGGCGAGACCAGGTAGCCGCGCACATGGCAGGCGCCCCGGTTGCTGGTGGCGTACTGCAGGGCCATTCCCTGCAGACCCCGACCGTCGTAGGCGGGAAATTCCAGCTTCTTGACGCTCATCGACAGCTCCGGCGCGCCGTAAAGTTCCGCCAGGCGGTAGGAACCGAGGGCGAGTTTTTGCCCGAAGCCCTCGTTCTTGGCGATGAGTTCGATCAGCTTGACCATGGCCGCGCCGTCACCGAAGGGGAGCGGCATCCCCACCTCGGCCTCGCTCAGCAGCCCCTTTTCGAAAAGCTCCATGGCGCAGGCCACCGTCGCCCCGGCGGTGATGGTGTCCATGCCGTACTCGTTGCACAGGTAGTTGGCCTTGGTCACCGCCGCCAGGTCGGAAACGCCGCAGGCCGCGCCCAGCGCCCAGATGCTTTCGTACTCCGGCCCCTCGCCGCTCCCCTGATAGGCGGCGCCGGAAAGGCGTGTCACCCGGCCGCAGCCGATGACGCAGCCGAGGCAGCTCTTGTTGCGCTTGAGGTAGGTTTCCGCCAGCTTTTCGCCGGAAATCGCCTCGGCCCCGGCGAAGGTATCGAACTGGAAGTTGTTGGTCGGCAAGGCGCCGCTCTGGTTGATGATGTTGACCAGCACCGCCGTACCGAGGGCGGGCAAGCCCTGCCCCGAAACGGGATTGTTGCGCAGCAGCCCGTAGCTGTCGAGGGCCGCCGTCCGGTAGCCCTGGGGATCGGCCACTTCGACCCCACCGTTGCCGCGCACCGCCACCGCCTTGAGGTTCTTGCTCCCCATCACCGCCCCGACCCCACTACGTCCGGCGGCGCGATGCTTGTCGTTGATGATGTTGGCGAAGAGCACCCTGCGCTCCCCGGCCGGGCCGATACAAGCGACCTTGGCGTCGCCGTGGAACTTCTCGCGGATGAGATCTTCGGTACGATCCGTCGACTGCCCCCAGAGTTGGGAGGCGTCGGCCAGCTTCACGTTCTGGTTGTGGATCTGCAGATAGACCGGACGTGGCGATTTGCCTTCGAAAATAATCAGGTCGTAACCGGCGTAGCGCAGTTCACTCGGAAAGCAGCCCCCCGAATTGGAGCTGGCGATGGTGCCGGACAGGGGCGACTTGGTCACCGCCATATAGCGGCCGTTGGCGGCGCCGTAGGTGCCGGTCAAGGGACCGGCGGCGAAAATCAGCTTGTTCTCCGGCCCCAGGGGATCGACCCCGGGGTCGACTTCCGCACAAAGATATTTCGAGGCCAGCCCGCGCCCGCCGAGATACTCCCGCGCCCAGGCTTCGTTGAGTTTTTCCACGGCGCACGTCCCCTCCGTCAGGTTGACGCGCAACACCTTGCCGATCCATCCCTTGCCCATCTTACACCTCCCCCTGGCCGTCTTTCATGGTGTTGACGAAACGCAGAACTTTCTCCCGCAGCGGCTTGTCCTCTTCCGAGAAGGTCAGGCAGCGGGTCGGGCAGAAGGTCACGCACTCGGGAAACTCGCCGGCGCACAGGTTACACTTGTCGGCTTTTCGGCTGCTTTCCTGATACGTGATCATGCCGAAGGGGCAGGCGCTGACGCAGGTGCGGCAGCCGACGCATTTCACTTCGTCGACGCTCACCACCCCCGAGACCGCGTCCTTGCCGATCGCCCCCTTGGGACAGGCCTTCAGACACCAGGGCTCGTCGCACTGCATGCAGGTCACGGTGATGAACTTGGCCTCGTCGAGAAAGACCTCGTTGACGATGCGGGAGCGGCTCGGCGCGAACATCCCCCGGTGCTTGAACGAACAGGCCAGCTCGCAGCTCTTGCAGCCGACGCACTTGGACGGCTCGATACGGATCAGCTTCTGCATGGGCAACCTCCTTCGACCAGAACGAAACCGAAACAGTTCGGCGCGGATAAGCGACGAACTTTATTTATAGATTAGAAAAACCAGCTGTCAACTCGGGATTCTCGCCGGGCCGGTGCGGGAACGACCCGGTTGATGCCGATGAGAGCGGCAAAGATGCTCGTGGGCCTATGGAGTCGAACCATCGTCACATCGCCGTCAGACATATCCCACAGGAATCGAAACGGCGGCGGCGGTCAACGGCAGGGAACGCTCCGCCAGGCAGATGACCCCGCCCGGGCCGATGGGGAGCTTCAGCTTTTCCAGGGTCTGAAACTGTCGCACCGTCTCATGGCTGGGAGAGGCGGTTTTCTTGATTTCCAGGGGATAAACAATGTCGTCCTGGACGATGAGCAGATCGACTTCTTTCTGGTCCTTGTCGCGATAAAAATAGAAAGGGGCCATACGGCCATGGTGCCACCAGCTTTTGAGGAGCTCCCCCAGTACCCAGGTTTCCAGCAGGCTTCCCGAGGCGGCACCGGCTTCGAGGGTTTCCGGGCTGCTCCAGCCCGTCAACCAGGCGCACAGGCCGGTATCGAGAACGTACAGCTTGGGCGTCTTGATCAGGCGTTTGGTGACGTTGGTGTGATAGGGCGCGAGCAGATAGACGATCCCCGAGGCTTGCAAGATCGACAGCCAGTGTTTGGCCGTGTTCGGGGCCACATCGGCATCCCGCGCCAGTTCGGCCAGATTGAGCAGATGCCCGCTGCGAGCGGCGGCGGCCCGCAAGAAGCGCAAAAAGGCCATTTCGTCGCCGACCCGAGCCAGATCGCGAATGTCCCTTTGCAGATAGGTTTGCACATAGGAGCCGAAAAAGAGGTCGCGGTCCATTTCAGGGGCCAGGGTCATGACCGGGAAGGAGCCGCGCCAGATGATCCGGTAGAGCTCCCTGAGCCCGACGAGCTCCATCCCCGCCCGGCGGCTTTCCAGTTCGTCGGGCGTCGGCAGGAAAGGCCCGGCGGTTACCCCTGCTCCCACAGCCTCCCGACGCGAGAGTCCAAGCAGTTGCACGATGCCGACCCGCCCCGCCAGTGATTCGGAAACCCCTTTCATCAGATGGAATTGCTGCGACCCGGTCAGCCAGAAGAGGCTGGGGAGCCGCTGTTGATCCACGGCCATCTTGATGTAGGGGAGCAACTCCGGGGCGTACTGGATTTCGTCGATCAGCACCGGGGGCGGAAACCGCTGCATGAAAAGCGCCGGGTCCGCCTTGGCCAGGCTCAGGATCAGCGGATCGTCCAAGGTGACATAGGTCCGTTCCGGCTCGGCGAGTTGACGCAGAAAGGTGGTTTTGCCCACCTGTCGGGCGCCGGTAACGAGCATGACCGGAAAGAGGGCCGACGCCTTGCGAAAGAAGTTTTCAAGTGTTCGGGTCACATACATGCAAACTCCTTCGTCCAATATGCACTTCAACTGCATTTTAGACGACACGCCCCTCCGGCGTCAAGCATCCTCTCCGCAAAACCCTTCCCATTTGCGCGTCGAAAAGCTAATCTTTGGTCTTTCATGCCATCTTCGCGGGAGGGTTCCATGTCCGAAAATACCGATTCGCCGTCCGCCGCCATCGAAAATTTCATCGCCGCCTGGCAGGCGTCCGGCGGGGCCGCCTTCGCCCGTCAATCCGCCCCGGTCACCGCCCGGGAACTCAAGGAGCAATTCAAAAACGCCCGCGAACCCAAAGTCCGCGAAATCCTCCAAGCCCTAGCCTCCATCGGTCAGGCGCGCGAAACCGAGGACGGGCGCTATGTGAGTTGAGGGAGGGGAAATAAGGCCTTGAGATTATACCATTGAAAGGTATATTGTTATGACATGGAACGTTCACTTCAGCCGTCAGGCACAAAAACAGACAGCCCGCTTGCCCTTAAAAATTCAGGGGATTTTACAGGCGTTGGTGATCGACCTGGAAGAGAACGGGCCGGTGCGCGGCAACTGGGCGAATTACGGCAAGTTGACAACCCGGCGGCACCATTGCCATCTGAAAAATGGCAAGCCTTGTTATGTCGCGGTTTGGGAAGTCGTGGACAAGGAAATCAAACTGATCGGGGTGGTTTATGCGGGAACCCATGAAGGAGCACCCTATTGAAGAGGCCCGGTTTCGCGGCCATCCGACAACAATTGCCCGACTGCGCGAACTGGCCCGCGATCTTGGCGTAGAAGAGCTCGACACCATCCCGGCCAACGAGGTTTTTCCCGAACTGACGATCAACCGCGCCGGAGCGGCGTTGCGCGGCCTGCGCTACCGCGAGGATCTGACCCAGGCCCAACTCGCCGCGCGCACCGGCATCCCGCAGCGGCACATCAGCGAAATGGAAACCGGCAAACGCGGCATCGGCAAGGACAACGCCCGCAAACTCGCGGCGGTGTTGAACGCCGACTATCGGCTGTTTTTGTAGGTGTCTTCCATGAACAAAGCGCTCTTCACTATCGCCCTACTCGCCCTCTCTGCTCCGGCCCTGGCCGATTCGGTGCGTTGCCGGGGACAGATCATCGAACCGGGCGTCTCGAAATACGAGGTGCTGAAATACTGCGGCACCCCCGATCACGTCGCCCCCATCGGCAGCACCACGGTCAAATCCAACAACGTCAAGGTCGAGACCCGCACCGACGAATGGTTTTACGAAAAACTCGACTACGGCAAGGATTATGTCATCATTATCAACGGAACCCAGGTTTCGACCGTGAAACAGCTGGATTGAACGTCAACCCGGACCCGCTCCCATAATCCATCCATTTGGCAGCACTTTCATTCAGGCAGGAGGGCTCATGCTCATTCCCGTAATCTACCCCGACGGCAGGCACGATCTGGTCAAACCTTTCATCCTCGACCGCCTCATCGACCGGGAAGAGATCCGCTCCTTCAAACGCTCCAGCGGCTGGGTCGCCCTGGGCGTCGACCCGGTGCGCACCCGGCGCGGCGACAACGGCTACCAGGGCGCGGAACGCCGGTCCTCCGACCGCTGACCCTTGTGACAACATCGTCACCCGACGATGCTCATGACAGCGACACCCAAAACGACCAAGGGGCTACGGGAAAAATCCCGTAACCCCTTGATTTTAATGGAGCCGCTAATCCGACTTGAACGGACGACCTACTGATTACGAATCAGTTGCTCTACCAACTGAGCTATAGCGGCGCTGCTTCCGAAGCTCTGTTTTTAACGCAATTCGCCAAGGATTGTCAACGAAATCTTCCCCTGGAGGCCGCATGCACAACGGATCCTGGAACCCCGCCGAACTGTTGAAACTTTCGGGCAGCTACTGGAATACCTGCACCCTGCACGCCGGGGTGAAGCTCGATGTCTTTTCGCCCCTTGCCATCGAGTCCCTTTCCGCCGCCGAACTCGCCGCCCGGTGCGACTTTTCGGCGCGCGGCCTGGCGATGCTCCTCGACGCATTGACGGCGCTGGAGCTGCTGACCAAGGACGGCGAGCGCTACGCCGCGACCGATTTCGCCCGCGAATTTCTCGACCGCGCCTCGCCGAGCTATCTCGGGCACATGATCATGCACCATCATCACCTGGTGGCGAGCTGGGCACGGCTCGACGAGGCGGTGCGCAGCGGCGCGCCGGTGCGGCGCAGCGTCTCCCACGAGGCCGAGGAGCAGGAGCGGGAGAGCTTTCT
>CALJLX010000602.1 GCA_937982495.1 uncultured Desulfuromonas sp. | reverse complement strand
CCATCCTCTTGGCGGCATCGCTTTCCCGCCGGATGTCCATATTCAGCGCGAAGGAATAGACCTGCTCACCCTTCTCCACCCAACCCACCCACCAACCGACCCCCGGTTCGGGCGCGTTCTGCCAACCTGTCTTGCCGTAGAGCTTCCAACCCGGCCCCTGCTCCAGAAGAAGAATGTCACGAAGGCTCTGTTGCTGTGCCGCTGCGTAAGGCAATTCACCCTTCGCTAATTTGCCGAGAAAAAGGGCCTGCTCGACGGCGCTGATCTTCAGCGGCCCCTTCAGCCAGAACCGGTCGACTTGATCGCCAATGGCCATGTTGCCGTATGTCAGACGCCTGACATGCTCGCCCATGCGTTCAAGACCGATGCGCCGGGCAAGTTCCTGATAGATGGGGACGTTGGAGAGCGCCATGGCGTCGCGCAATCCCATATCCCTGCCCCAAGCCTCGACGAACGGTTGCGCGGGCCCCGTGTAGGGCACGATCTCATCGACATTGGCCACCACGCCGACAGCTAGACCGATCAGCGAATGGGGAATCTTGAAAGTCGATGCGGGAATGAAACGGGTTTGCGCCCGCGATCGATCATGGCCGACATAACGGTCGGCGGCCACATCGTACAGAACAAAGGTGCCCACCACCCCAGCATCAGAGAAAAGAGCCGCAACGTCGAAACTCTCTTGCCAGTCCCCAGCCTGCGCCCGGAAGGCCGTTACCAAAAGCCACAGTAAAAGCCAACGTTTCATGGTTCCCCCGCGGAAAAACGTAGAAAAATCCGAAAACAGGACAAACACTATTCCGGCACGACCTTTTCCATCCCCTCCCCCGCCGCCAGCAGCCGGGCGATTTCCTCGGGCATTTTCGGGCGGCCCCGTTCGTTGAGGGCGGTGCCGATAACTTTTCCCGAAAGGACCAGCTTGAGATCCGGTTCGCGGTAGATGTCCTGCAAAAAGGCGAAACGCACCGGCGAGATGCGTTCCAGGCGGGTGTCGACCCAGAAACGGTCGCCGCTGGTCAGCGACGCCTTGTAGTCGAGTTCGGCGCGAACCACCACCAGGTTGATGCCGCGACGGGTCAGTTCGGCGAAGTCGATGCCCAGGGTCTTGAGGAATTCGTGTCGGGCATGTTCGAGATAATGCTGGTAGACCGCGTTGTTCACCACCCCCTGCATATCGCATTCATAGTCCCGCACCTGGAACTCCAGCCGTGCTGTATATTTTT
>CALJLX010000601.1 GCA_937982495.1 uncultured Desulfuromonas sp. | reverse complement strand
AGGGGAGCCATTCGGCTCCCCTTTCGAATTACGCTTTGATCGCCTCCAGGACTTCCTCCCGGAAGGCCTCGAAACCGACATCCTCGATATACTTGCCGAGGCGCGAACGCTGGTTCTTCGCCTTGAACCATTGCAGAATCCTGTCGACAACCGCCAGGGCTTCCTCGTTGGTCGGCACATCCTCGATCAGGCGCACCGAGAGGCGCGGTTTGCTGCCGCCGTTGCCGCCGACCATGATGTTCCAACCCCGGGGCGAGGCAATCAGACCGAGATCCTTGATGCAGACCTCGCCACAGTCGTTGGGGCAGCCGGAAACGCCCATCTTGAACTTCCAGGTCAACTCCAGTCCGTGGTACTTCTCGTCCATGGCCAGGCCGACGGCGACGGAATCCTGCTGGCCGCGCTTGCAGAAGGTGGTGCCGGGACAGACCTTTACCGAGCGCACGCACATGCCGATGGCCGCGCCGGGCTTCTCGTCGAGTTCGCTCCAGATCTCATCGAGTCTGCTCTCGTCGAGGCCGACGATGGCGATGCGTTGGGCGCTGGTCAGCTTCAGCGCCTGGGCGCCGTACTTCTCGGCGACGTCGGCGATCTTCCGCAACTGGGCGGGATTGGTGATGCCGCCGGGGATGTGGGGGGCAATGGCGTAGGTTTCCTTGTCGCGCTGGATGATGGCGCCTTTTTCGAGAATATCTTTTTTCATCAAAACCTCCGGAATTCAATCGGACCTGTAAAGGAAAGTCGACATCATGATAAAGGGGACGTCCCCCGCAGCAGCTCTTCGGCCTGCGCGATGAGCGTCGCCAGTTTGAAAGGCTTGGCCAGATAGCCGGCGGCGCCCAAGTCCAGGGAACGCCGGCGCTCGGATTCCTGGCTCTTGGCGGTCAGGACCAGCACCGGACAGGCCGCCGTCGCGGGATGCCGCTTGAGCGCTTCGATGGCCTGGAAACCATCCATGCCGCCGGGCATCATGATATCCATGATGATCAGGTCCGGCGGCTGGGCCGAGGCCTGAAAGATGGCGGCTTCACCGGATTCGACGGCGACTATCCGCCAATCGTCCCGCCGCAGGGATATTTCCACCAACTGCCGGACATGGGGCTGATCGTCCACGATCATGATCGTTTTCATTTCTCTGTCCTTTTCGGAAAAGGGCGGGGAAATAGTAATACAAGCCATTAAAGCGAACAAGGCTTTTATTCCGGCGCCTGTCTGCCCGGCGACTCCGGATACGCCCCACACGACCCTCCGATGCAGAATTCCCTGTTGCAGAATTCCCTTGACTGGGGCTAATAAATCCGTTAAATTCGTCACCGCTTAACCCCTTATTTCCCTTTTAGGAGGTTTTCCCACCATGAAGAAACTGCTGGTTGTTGCCATGCTCGCCGCCTTTGCCGCCGCCCCCGCTTTCGCTGCCGACGTTTACACCTACGAAGGCAAAGGGGTCGTGACCTTTAATCACAAAGGCCATGCCGACAAGTTGGGCTGCGAAGCTTGCCATCAGGGCGAGCCGGCCAAAATCGAAGTAACCAAGGACTCCGCCCACAAGGACGTCTGCAAAAGCTGTCACACCGCAAAAGGCGGCCCCACCAAGTGCAACGATTGCCACGTTGCCAAGTAATCCCTTCAGCATCAAGATTTAACAAAAAGGCCCCGAATCGGGGCCTTTTTTATTTTCCGGAAATCCCGACCTCCCCTTGCAAAGCTGACCCGCTCTGTTACATTTAATTTTGTTGTCGTCAATGCAACAACATTTCAATCACAAAGGAGTCCTGATTTATGTCCTTGAAAGGTACCCGCACCGAAAAAAACATCCTCACCGCCTTCG
>CALJLX010000600.1 GCA_937982495.1 uncultured Desulfuromonas sp. | reverse complement strand
TCATCCATCCCGAAACCGGCGCCTTCCTCGACATCAACCGCCGGGGGGAACAGCTCCTCGGTTACCCCGGTCAAGCCATCGCCGATCTCCCTCTCGGGGAACTCTTTCCCGGCGGACAGCGCCGCCGCTATCTGCGCCTGGTCAAAAAGGTCTTGCGCGACGGCTATGGCGAGGAGCCGAACCTGCTCATCCGCCGCCGGGACGGTCGGCTCATGCACGGCGAACTTCATGCCCGCCTTGGCGATCTCGGCAAACGCAAGGTGGTCCACTGCGTGCTGCGGGATGTGAGCGAGATGCGCCGCATCGAGGCGGAGTTGCGCCAGAAAAACCGCGATCTGGCCCTGGTCAACGACATCGCCCACCAGGCCGCCGGCAGTCGGGACGCCGAGCGCATGCTCGACAGCGTCCTCGGCCGGGTGCTGGAAACCTTTTCGGCCTCCGGCGGCGGCATTTTCCTGCTGCGCCATCAGGGGCGTGAACTGCATCTGCTGGTGCATCGGGGGATCGCGGAACCGGCCCTTTCCGACCTGCGCCGCATGACAGTGGGGCAGGGGCTGGCGGGACGGGTCGCGGCCAGCGGCAAACCGCGCTCTTCCCCGGATCTGCGCCGCGACAGTCGGGTCAATCTGGAGTCGGTGCGGCAGGCGGGCTGGCGCGGCTATCAGGCGGTGCCTCTAATATCCGACCAGCGCACCGTCGGCGTGCTCTTCTTCTTCACCCATGAAGAGCGCATCTTCCGTCGGGAAGAGGTCAAATTGCTGCTCGCCATCGGCAAACAGTTGGGGGGAGCGGTGGACAGCGTCGAGCTTTACGACGCCCTGCAGTGGCAGCACCGCCTGACCGAAGCGAGCAACCGCGAGTTGGAACAGTCCCGCCTACACCTGCGGGAGAGTCTGCGGCGGATGGAGCTGGCCAACCGGACGCTGGAGCAGACCGAACGCCTCAAAAGCAATTTCATCACCCTCGCCTCCCACGAACTGCGCACCCCGCTGACCTACATCCTCTCCGGCTCCGAACTCCTCTCCGGCACCCTGAAGGGCCGTCTCAGCGACGAGGAGCGGAACGTGTTGCGGGCCATTCATCAGGGCGGGCGACGGCTCCATGAAATTGTCCAGGACCTGCTGGACATGGCCCGGATCGAAGCCAACACCTGCCCGATCACCCGGGGCAAGGTCCACCTGCCGACCCTGCTGGCGGAAGTCGAACAGGAATTCCAGACCATCTTCCGGCAACGGAACCTCAGCTTTCGTATCGCCCCACTGCCGACCGACGAGATCCACGGCGATGCCCGGCAACTGGGCAAAACCTTCCACCGGCTGGTGGAAAACGCCGTCAAATTCACCCCGGAGGGGGGAACCATCGAAATCAGCGGGAATCTCCTGCACGATCGGGAGCTTCGCCTGCAGGAGAGCCAACTGCGAGACTTCTCCACCGCCTTCTTCTCCCGGCCCATTCTCCCCCGCTTTTTGCAGCTCAGCATCCGCGACACCGGCGTCGGTATCGATCCGGCGGAGCAGGTGCGGATTTTCGACAAGTTCTATGAGATCGGCCCTCCCGACGCTCATTTCACCTCCCGCACCTCCTTCGGCGGCAAGGGGGTCGGCCTCGGACTCTCCCTGGTCAAGGGGGTGGTCGAGGCCCACGGCGGCATGACCTGGGTCGAAAGTCCCGGCACCGGTGAAGTCCAGGGCGGAAGCGCCTTTCACCTGCTCCTGCCCCTCGACTCGATGCCGACGGAGGGTTCCCATGAACAACCTGCGAGCCTTTCTGGCCATTCCCCTGCCTGAGGATCTTCGCCGCCGGACGCAACTGCTGCGAAAAGAGCTTTCCCCCAGTCTCCCCGATATCCGTTGGGCCGGGTCCGAAAGCCTGCACCTCACCCTCCGCTTCCTCCCCGATCTGCCGGAAGAAACAGTTGAAAAAATAGGGCAAATCATGCTATCGGTAGGAACCTTGTTCCCCCCTTTCCGCATCGAAGTCACGGCTCTGGGAACCTTTCCCGGCCCGACCCGAGCCCGGGTTCTGTGGCTTGGCATCGACGGGGGAGCAGCCTTGGGAGATCTCTTCCACGCCTTGGACGAACGCCTCGCGGCCATCGGCCTTCCTCGCGAAACCCGGCCCTTCACTCCGCATCTGACCCTGGGCCGCTGGCGCCGACCGGGGACCGTTCCCCCGGATCTCCGGCAACGCCGGGAGGCGTTGCCCCTCGGCGGCTTCCAGGCCGACCGGATAATTCTTTTCGAAAGCCGCCTGACGGCAAGAGGGGCCATCCATCTCCCCTTGCGCGTCGCGTCCCTGGGGTCCACTCCGGCGGCGGCTTCCTGACAACCTGTAACCAACCCCATTCGGGAGGATGAACACCATGGCGGAGAACAACCGCGATCGGGCCATCGATTTGGCCATCAGCCAGATAGAGAAGCAGTTCGGCAAGGGGAGCATCATGCGCCTCGGCACGGACCTGGCGTTGCCGGGCGTCCAGGCCATTTCCACCGGCGCTCTCGGCCTGGACATCGCCCTCGGCGTCGGCGGCGTGCCCCGCGGCCGGATCATCGAGATCTTCGGCCCCGAATCCTCGGGCAAGACCACGTTGGCCCTGCACATCGCCGCCGAAGCGCAGAAAGTCGGGGGCATGGCCGCCTTCATCGACGCCGAGCACGCCCTCGACATCGGCTACGCCCGAAAACTCGGGGTGAAGACCGACGATCTGCTCGTCTCCCAACCCGACACCGGCGAACAGGCCCTGGAAATCACCGAAACCCTGGTGCGCAGCGGCGCCATCGACGTGCTCGTGGTCGACTCGGTGGCGGCCCTGGTGCCCAAAGCCGAGATCGAGGGGGAGATGGGCGATTCGCACATGGGCCTGCAGGCACGGCTCATGTCCCAGGCGCTGCGCAAACTCACCGCCACCATCAGCAAATCGCACTGCTGCGTGATTTTCATCAACCAGATCCGCATGAAGATCGGCGTCATGTTCGGCAATCCCGAAACCACCACCGGCGGCAACGCCCTCAAGTTCTACGCCTCGGTGCGCATGGATATCCGCCGCATCGCCTCCCTCAAAAACGGCCAGGACGTGATCGGCAACCGCACCCGGGTCAAGGTGGTGAAGAACAAGGTCGCCCCCCCCTTCAAGGAGGCGGAATTCGACATCATGTACAACCAGGGGATTTCCCGGGAGGGGGACATCGTCGACCTCGGCGCCGAGTGCAACGTCATCGACAAGAGCGGCGCCTGGTTTTCCTACGGCAGCGAGCGCATCGGCCAGGGGCGGGAAAACGCCAAGCAGTTCCTGCGCGAGCATCCGGAAACGGCCCGGGAAATCGAGCAGAAGATTCTGGTTCATTACGGCCTGAATCCGGCACCGGCCCCTGCGGAGGAGGGTTAAGCCATGGAACTGAATGAAATCCTTGCCGTCGCCTTGAAGGCACGGGCCTCGGACGTCCACCTGAAAGCGGGCCTGCCGCCGACCTACCGCATCGACGGCAGCCTGCGCCCCCATCCCAAGGCGGCGCGGTTGACCCCCGAGGAAATGCGCAAGATGGCCATGTCGATCATGAACGAACGCCAGCGCCAGCGCTTCGAGGAATTTCATGAAGTCGATCTCGCCTACGGCGTCCCCGGACTCGGCCGCTTCCGCGTCAACGTCTTTTCCCAGCGCGGTTCCATCTCCATGGTGCTGCGTTTCATCCCCTTCGAAATCAAGACCCTGGAAGAATTGACCCTGCCGCCGGTGCTGAAAAAGATCGCTTCCGAAACCCGCGGTCTGATCCTCGTCACCGGCGCCACCGGTTCGGGCAAGTCGACGACCCTGGCGGCGATGATCGACTACATCAACAGCAACCGCACCGCCCACATCGTCACCATCGAAGACCCCATCGAATATCTGCACAAGGACAAGAGCAGCATCATCAACCAGCGCGAGGTCGGCTTCGACACCACCGGTTTTCAGGTCGCCCTGAAAAGCGCCCTGCGCCAGGATCCCGACGTCATCCTGGTCGGCGAGATGCGCGACCACGAAACCATCGAAACCGCCCTGACCGCCGCCGAGACCGGGCATCTGGTGCTCTCGACCCTGCATACCATCGACGCCAGCGAAACCATCAACCGCGTCATCTCGGTCTTCCCCCCCTTTCAACAGCGCCAGGTGCGCATCCAACTGGCCGGTGTCGTCAAAGGCATCATTTCCCAACGCCTCGTTCCCCGCGCCGACGGCAAGGGCCGGGTGCCGGCCATCGAGGTGCTGGTTTCCACCGCCCGCACCCGCGAACTGATCGACGACAAGGAAAAAACCAAGCTGCTCCGCGATGCCATCCAGCAGGGCTTCGTTTCCTACGGCATGCAGACCTTCGACCAGTCGTTGATGGGTCTGCTCAAGCAGAACCTCATCACCTTCGACGAAGCCTTGCGTCAATGCTCCAACCCCGACGACTTCAAACTCAAATTCTCCGGGATTTCCTCCACTTCGGATTTGAGCTGGGATGACTTCGACAAGGGGGAAAAGGCGGCGAAACCCGAGGACGAAATCCAGATTGAGCGCCACTAGCCCCTGGAACGCCGCCCTGGCCCTCCTCGCCCGTCGCGACCGCAGCGAAGGAGAGTTGGCTGCCCGCCTGCGGCGCAAGGGCTTTACCGAGAAGGAGATCGCCGCCACCCTGGAGCGCTGCCGGGAATACGGCTACCTGGACGATGCCCGCTTCGCCCATCAGCGGGCGCGCAACCTCGTCGGCAGCGGCCGGGCCGTGGGTGGCCGACTGCGGGCCGAACTCAAGCAGCAGGGGATCGACGAGGAGCTGGCCCGGCAAGCCGCCGAGGAAGCGGAAAGCGACATCGACCGCGACCGGCTGCTGGCCGAGCTGCTGGAACGGCGCTTTCCCGGCTTTTCTTACGCCGAAGCGGACGACCGCCGGCGCCGCCGCGTCATCCACTATTTTCTCCGCCGGGGCTTTTCCTTCGAGCGGATTCTGGCCCACTGCAAAAACTCCGACACCTGACCCGCCCCGCGCCCGGGATTTCTATCGTTTCACAAGGATTTTCTTGGCCTTTTAGCGGCTTGATGCTAATACTTGAAAACTTCACCAAAACCATTCCCCATCAGCAGAGAGGAAGAGAAGACAGCCCATGATTACCGGCAAAGAACTCCGCTCCCGTTTCCTGAGTTTTTTCGAGCAACGCGGCCATACGGTGGTCTCCTCCTCGCCGCTGGTTCCCCATAACGACCCGACCCTGCTCTTCACCAACGCCGGCATGAACCAGTTCAAGGACTGCTTCCTCGGCAACGAGAAGCGCGAGTATGTGCGCGCCGCCTCCAGCCAGAAGTGCGTGCGCGCTGGCGGCAAGCACAACGATCTCGAGAACGTCGGCCGCACCGCTCGCCATCACACCTTCTTCGAGATGCTCGGTAACTTCTCCTTCGGCGACTATTTCAAGAAGGAAGCCATCGCTTACGCCTGGGAATTTCTCACCCAGGATCTCAAGCTCGACAAAAACCGGCTCTACGTCACCGTCTTCACCGACGACGACGAGGCCGCCGACATCTGGCACGAACAGGAAGGCGTTCCCCGCGAGCGCATCTACCGTTTCGGCGAAAAAGACAACTTCTGGTCGATGGGGGATACCGGCCCCTGCGGTCCCTGTACCGAAATCTTCTGGGACAACGGCCCCACCGTCGGCTGCGGCAAGCCCGACTGCGCCGTCGGCTGCGACTGCGACCGCTACATGGAGATCTGGAACAACGTCTTCATGCAGTTCAACCGCAGCGCCGACGGCACCCTGACGCCGCTGCCGAAGCCGGCGGTCGATACCGGCATGGGCCTGGAGCGCATCACCACGGTCATGCAGGGGGTGACGTCCAACTACGACACCGACCTGCTGCGCGGCATCATCGCCTATGTCGAAGAGCTCTCGGGCCGGCGCTACGGCGACAACCCGGAGGCCTCCGTCTCGATGCGGGTTATCGCCGACCACAGCCGGGCCACCGCCTTCCTCATCGCCGACGGCGTCCTACCGTCCAACGAGGGGCGCGGCTACGTGCTGCGCCGGATCATGCGCCGCGCCATGCGCCACGCCAAGATGCTCGGTTTCGAGGATCCGGTGCTGTTCCGGACCGCCGGATTCGTGCTGGACGCCATGGCCGAGGCCTATCCCGAGGAAGCCAAGCGCAAGGAGTTCGTCGCCAAGGTGGTGAAAAACGAGGAGGAGCGTTTCATCCAGACCCTCGGCAACGGCCTGCGCATCCTTTCGGAAGAGATCGCCAAGCTCAAGATGGCCAGCCAAACCGTCATCCCCGGCGAAGTCGTCTTCCGCCTTTACGACACCTTCGGCTTTCCCATTGATCTGACCGCCGACATCGTCGAAAAGGACGGTTACACCCTCGACGAGGCCGGATTCGAAGCCTGCATGGACCGGCAACGCAAAAAAGCCCGGGAGCACTGGAAGGGCTCCGGCGAGGAGGCGGTGGCGGCTATCTACCGCAAGCTCCTCGAAGAGGGGCGGCAATGCGAGTTCACCGGCTATCAGACCACCAGTGATCACGGCACGGTCACGGCCATCCTCAAAAACGGCCAGATCGTGGAACAGGCGAACGCCGGCGACGAAATTGAAGTCGTTACCAGCCAGACCCCCTTCTATGGCGAGTCCGGCGGCCAGTCCGGCGACCGCGGGCGGATCGTTGCGGCCAATGCCGAACTGGAGGTCGTCGAGACCCGCAAGCCGCTGCCGGAGTTGCCGGTGCATGTGGTCCGGGTCGCCGCAGGTGTGCTGCGCCAAGGGGAGACCGTCGAACTGCTGGTGGACGAGGCGGCGCGCCGGGCCACCGCCCTCAACCACACGGCGACCCATATCCTGCAAGCGGTGCTGACCGAGGTTCTCGGCGATCACGTCAAGCAGGCCGGCTCGCTCGTCACTCCCGACCGCCTGCGTTTCGATTTCACCCACTTCTCGGCCATGACCGCCGACGAGTTGCGGCGGGTCGAGATCGAGGTCAACCGCCGCATCCGCGACAACCAGGCGGTCGC
>CALJLX010000599.1 GCA_937982495.1 uncultured Desulfuromonas sp. | reverse complement strand
CGCCGGTCGTCGCCCGCTGCACCGCCGGTTGGCTGATGAAACCGGACAGCCGCATCCCCTCGCCGTCATTCACCTCCAGTTCCAGCAGGTCGGCGAGGAGGGGACGGCCGAGGAGAGCGCCGACGCGCTCGGCAAGACGGCTCTGGCGGTAGGCATCGACCAGCGTCTTGCCGTCGTGAACCAGCCGAAAGCGGACCTGGGGGACCGCCAGCGCCAATCGCGTTACCAGATCGGCGATATGGCCCAGCTCCGTCTCTTCCTTGCGCAGGAATTTCCGTCGCGCCGGGGTGTTGAAAAAAAGATCCCGCACCTCCACCGTCGTTCCCGGCGGCATCCCGAAGGCGTTGGCCCGGCGGATAACGCCGCCTTCCGCGTAAATCTCCCAGCCGCTATCCTCGCCCGCCGCATGGGTACGCAACAACATCCGGCTGACCGAGGCGATGGAAGGCAAAGCCTCGCCCCGAAAGCCCAGGGTCCGCAAAGCGAAAAGATCGTCGGCGGCACGGATTTTACTCGTCGCGTGGCGCTCCAGGCAGAGAAAAGCGTCATCCTTGCCCATGCCGCAACCATCATCGACGACCCGGATCAGCCGCCGTCCGCCCTTTTCCACCTCCACGGTGATTTCGGTGGCGCCGGCATCGAGGGCATTCTCCAGCAGCTCCTTGACCACCGAGGCGGGGCGTTCGACGACTTCGCCGGCGGCAATCTGATTACACAGCTGTTCGGGAAGAATCTGGATGGTTCCGGACATGCACCACTCGTTAAAAAAGAAGAGGCCGGAGCGACCGGCCTCGAATGGGATAAAGCCAAGGCGGGGTTCTTCCCGGCGGTCTGCTAGATCTGCTGTTCGAGCCGGTCGAGCATGGACTCGATTTCGTCGAGATCGTCTTGCTCCGGTTCGGGGTTTTCGGCGAAGCGCGGTCGATTGAAGAGTCCGAGATCCCCGGCGACGTTATGCACGGTCTTCAGATCGACGTCCGTCTGCTTAAGCATGAAGGCTTCGAAGAGACAGTTATCGCAGAGAGTGTTGATGAGACGCGGCACCCCGCCCGAATAGCGGTGAATCATGGGGATCGCTTCACTCTGAAAAAGCATGCGCGAGGCGCCGGCAACCTGAAGACGATGCTGGATATAGGAGCGGGTGGTGCTCAGGGAGAGGGATTTGAGGTGATACTTGACCGCGACCCGCTGCGCCAGGGGTTCATCCAGGCGCAGGCATTCTTCCACCTCGGGCAGTCCGAAAAAGACGATATTAAGCAGTTTTTTCCCGGGAATTTCCAGATTCAGCAGCCCCCGGAATTCCTCCATCAGTTCCTGGGTCTGGAGCATCTGCGCTTCGTCGATAAGAACCACGGCCTTCTTGCCGGCGGCATCGATGGCCAGCAGTCGTTCATAGAGCTGGCTGAGCAGCGGCAACCGGTCCTGGGCCGGGTCTTCCACTCCGAGTTGCATGGCGATGCGGGTGAGAATCCAGTCGGCGGTGATCCCGGAATGGACCATGACCAAAAGGGACGATTCATAGCGCTGCTCATCGAGACCATCCAGCATCTTCCGCGCCAAGGTGGTCTTGCCGGTGCCGACGCCGCCGATGCACACCGCCAGCCCCTTATTGGAATCAACCGCGTACATCAGGCGTAACAGGGCCTGGCTGTGCTGTTCGCTGTTAAAGTAGAAACGGGCATCCGGGGCGTTGGAAAAGGCCTCGCGGTTCAGCCCGAAATATTCCGTGTAGGACACAGGTCCTCCCTTTTACCGGAAAGGGGATCAGATATAGGAAACCCGATGCTTGCCGCCGGCGGAACCGGCGGGTCCTTCATGGTCGTCGCCGCCGAGACCCAGTTGCTGACGCAGGGAATGAATCTTGGCCTGAACATCCCGGTAAAACATGTCGACATCGTGGACGCTCTGGAAACATTCCAAGGCTTCCAGGGGCCGTTGAACCAGTTCGTAAACCTGCCCCAGGTCATAGTAGATACTCATGCGCTGGGTCGCCGTCAACCCGGGCAGGGCCAGACCGAGCTTGAGGGTGGTTTCGGCCCCCTTGAAATCCCCTTTATCCCCCTGACACAAAGCGATCAGGGTGACACAATCCAGACAGCGGGAGGCGTCGTTCATCGCCTGCTCGAATTCGCCGATGGCGTCGTCGAGCAGGCCCATCTCCTTGTAGGCGATTCCGAGATTGAAATGAGATTCGGCATCGTCGGAGTCGATCTGGGCGCGGACTCCTTTTTTGAATTCGGTAATGACCCCTTCCATGCCGTAGCGATCCTTGTTTGAACTGACGGCTTCGGGGCTCGGCAGGTTGTCTTCCCCCAATTCATCGAGGATTTCGGCGCCGAAATCAAAAAAATCTTCTTGGGCCGACGGCTCAATCGCCGGAGATTGCCGACGGGAACGGATATCCGCCAGCAGTTCCTCGGCGACACGGCAACCGGGTTCGGCGGCAAGCAGCTCGCAGCACAGGGTTTCCGCCTCGGCGAAATGGCCCTGGGTCGCCAGAAAACCCGCCTCTTCGAGCTTTTCCGCAAGGCCGGAGGCTTCGCCGAAGAGCGGTTCGGCATTAGCATTCGGGGCCAAATCGAAATCGGGAAGAGTCGAACGCTCTTCGGTTGCGGAGATTTCCGCGGGCTCATCGTCAAAACTGAAAGAGAGCTCTTCGCCGTCAAGTTCGAAAGGAACCAGGTCCGGTTCCTCGTCCGTCGCCGGGATGGCGCCTGCCTCCTCCGACAATTCGGAGCCGAGATCGGCGAAAACATCATCTCCGGGGAGATCGAGAACCAGTGGCGACTCGCCGACCGAACCCTCGGTTTTTTCGGCGACAGGCGTGGTTTCAAGAGATTCCAGAAACTCCAGCGCCATCTCCTCCGATTCTTCGACAACCTCCGGCTCAAGGTGGAGTTGTACGGAATCGTCCTCGCCGGAGAAGAGCGGGGGCAGCCCCTCCTCGGGAATCGTGTCGCTTCCGGCCGAAAGTTCGGCTGTTTCACCGGCCATGGCGTCGAAGAGCTTGGCGCCTTCGCCGCTGAGTTCGTAAATGGTTTGCAGGGACGTGCCGACCCGGGGTTCCTCGGGGAGATGTTCGCGCAGGGCTTCGTAAAGCTCCCGCAGGGAAACCAGCCGGTCCGCTTCGAGGAAGTCGGCTTTGGTCGTTTCGAGCTGATCGAGGGCTTCGTCCCAGGCTTCCCCGGCAAGGCAGGCGCGCACCAGGCGCTCCCGCACATCGAGGTCGCCGGGGCGAAGTTCGACCAGGCTCTCAAGCAACGCCAGCTCCCGGTCGTAGACACCCAGCAGATGGTGGCCGCTCGCCAACGCGTCGAGAATCGCCGGATCCTCGGGGGCGGTCCCCCGCAGGGACTCGAGCAGGGCGATGCCCCGTTCCGTCTTCCCCTGGCGAATCAGGCACATCCCCAAGCCGACCTGAATCTGCGGTTCGTCGGGAAAGAAGCGAGCAAAGATTTCATGGAGCTTAAGCAGTTTAACCTGATCGTCCTTGGCCTGAAGAACCTTGAGAACCTCCTGAAAATCTTCCAGGGCATCGTTCTTCATTCCGGCAGCGGCCAGGGTTTCCCCGAGTTTGACCCGAATGTTGAGATTTTCCGGGTCGATGGCTTTCATCCGGCGCAGCACGGCGATGACCTCGTCTCGATCTCCCGCCTGTTCATGGCAGGCGATCAGCTGGCGATACTCGGCCAAGGCATTGCCGACCAGACCCTGCTTGACATTGAGCTCGGCCAGACGACTGTAGATTTTGAGATCGGCGGGGGAGATGCGCTGGATTTGTTTGAAGACGGCGATGGCTTTCAGATAGAAGCCGTTATCGGCGTAATAGCTGCCGACCTTGTGATACTCTTCCAGGGATTGGGCGGTCTGCTTGGCGCGGTTGTAGAGTTCGGCGAGCTTCTGCCGGTGACGGATGTCCTTGGGTTCAAGCTCGACCAGTTGCTGGTAGTCCTTGATGGCCTTGGCGATCTGTCCCTTTTGAATGTTCTTCTGTGCCGAATCGATGAGCTTTTCTTTTTTGGTCAAAACCGCCATCCCTCTGAAAAATAAAGAGCAATTCGAATTTAAACTAACCGCCTCCAAGGTGTCAAGCCAAAGCCGGAAGAATCGGGTCCGCAGCCGAAAGAGTTCGGCCCGTCAGGTGAGCTCTTTCAGCCGGCGGATTTCTTCAAGCGTCAACCGTCGGTACTGACCGGGGCGCAGGTCGCCCAATTCCAGAAAGGCCAGGCGCGTGCGCTGCAAGCGGCTCACCGGATGCCCCACCGCCTCGAACATGCGCCGCACCTGGCGATTGCGCCCTTCGCGGATGGTGATTTCAACCCAGCCGTGGGAGCCTTGCGACCGTAACACCCGGACCTTGGCCGGGGCGGTCGGGCCGTCTTCGAGCAGGACGCCGCTTTCCAGCCGACGGGCCTGTTCGGGAGCGAGATGACCGCGAATGCGGGCGAGATAGGTTTTTTCCACCTCGTGCCGGGGATGGGTCAGGCGGTGGGCGAGTTCGCCGTCGTTGGTCAGCAACAAAAGCCCGCTGGTGGTGAGATCGAGGCGACCGACGGGGTAAAGGCGTTCCCGAAACTCCTTGACCAACTCGACCACCACCGGTCGCCCCTGGGGATCGCGGGCGCTGGTGACGTAGCCCGACGGCTTGTGCAGCAGAAGACAGACGCTCTCCCCCCCCATCGGCAAGGGGCGGCCATCGACCTCGATCCGGTCCAAGGCCGGATCGGCGCTCTCTCCGAGGGTCGCGGGGCGGCCGTTGACCCTGACCCTGCCGGCCTCGATCCAGCTCTCGGCCTGACGCCGGGAAGTCAGCCCGGCATTGGCGATAAGTTTCTGCAGGCGTTCTTTCATGGGGATTTAATTCCGTCCGCGCTACCTTCAAGCAGGGGCAAATCGAGACTGAGCTGATCGAACTCCTTGAGGGTCGGCAGCCCGGAGAGATCGTTCAACCCGAAGAGTTCGAGAAAATCCCGGGAAGTGCCGTAGATCATCGGCCGTCCGGGAATATCCTTCTTTCCGAGAATGCGCACCAGCCGTTTGTCGAGCAGGGTCTTCAGCACCCCGCCGGAATCGACCCCGCGCAGGTATTCGATATCGGCCCGGGTCACCGGCTGCCGGTAAGCGACAATCGCCAAGGTTTCCATGGCCGCGCGGGAAAAGCGGAAGGGCTTGGCACGACTCAGGCGCCGCACCCACTCGGCATGGCGGGCACGGGTGCGGAACTGGTAGCCGCCGGCCACCCGCCGCAACTCGAAGCCGCGGTCGTTTTCCTCGTATTCCCGGCAGAGTTCGAGCAACACCGCCCCCACCTTCGGTCTGTCCAGATCGAGGGCTTCGGCGATCTGTTCGGTTCTCACCGGGGATTCGGAAACGAAGACCAACGCTTCGACAATGGCCTTGAGATCATCCATAGCCAAGAGCCTCTTCATCCAACTCGAAATCGGCGGAGGTTTCGGCGACGGCGGGATAGAGCCAGATGGTGCCGAAGCGCGCTTCCTGAAGGAGCCGGGCCATGCGCAGCTTGACCAGTTCGAGCATGGCGAGAAAGGAAACGACGACTTCGTGACGACTGGGGGACTCGCCGAAAAGCTCGGCGAAGGTGAGCCGCTCCCGGTCGGTCAACTGGGTAAGAATCTGGTTGATGCGCTCGCTCACCGACAGCTGTTCGAAGGTGACCTCGTGGTAGGCCGCCTGGGGGCGTTGACGCAACAGGGCGCGCATCGCTTCGACCAGATCGTAGAGCCCGACGGCGACGAACTCGTCCTCCTCCTGTTCCCCCAGTTCCGGCGAGGGGAAGGTCCGGGCGAAGAGATCGCGGCCGAGCAGCTCTCGCTCGTCCAGTTCCCGCGCCGCCTCCCGATACTTCTGATATTCGAGAAGGCGGCGCACCAGCTCGGCGCGGGGATCCTCCTCGTCCTCTTCGACGAGGTCCTCCTCCGGCTTGGGCAGGAGCAAACGGGACTTGATGTGGAGCAAGGTCGCGGCCATGAGCAGGAACTCGCCGGCGACATCCAGGTTGAGGCTCTGCATGGTGTCGATGGTCGCGAGATACTGGGCGGTGATTTCGGCGATGGGGATGTTGTAGATGTCCATCTCGTTCTTGCGAATGAGATGCAGGAGCAAATCGAGTGGGCCCTCGAAATTATCGATCTTGATGTCGTAGGACATGCGGGTCGCGACTCTAGTGACTGAAGAGAAACTCGATGACCCGCGCCACCACCAGGGTATCGGCGCCGGCCAGGGTCGCGACGATAAAGTGGATAATCGGTTGCAGGACCAGCGACCAGACCGGCGTGGCGAAAATGACCAGAAGCAGGATGACGAAGCCGAAGGCCTCGAAACGGGCGAGAAAATCCCCCTGTTTTTCCGGCAGCAGGCCGATCAGCACCCGCCCGCCGTCCAGGGGCGGAATCGGCAGAAGGTTGAAAACCGCGAGGATCACATTGATATAGAGGCTGAAGGCGGCCATCAGGGAGAGCGGTTGAAAAACCTGGGTCAGGCTCGCATCGGGAAAGGCCTTGCCGAGATAACCCAGCATTTTGAGCAGCAAAACCGAAAGCAGGGCCAGAGCGAAATTGGTGAGGGGGCCGGCCAAGGCCACCCAGATCATGTCCTTTTTGGGACGCGCCAGATTGTTGAAGTTGACCGGCACCGGCCGCGCCCAACCGAAACCGACGAAGAGCAGCGCCACCGTGCCGATGGGGTCGAGATGTTTGAAGGGATTCAGGGTCAGGCGTCCGAGCAGCCGGGCGGTGGGGTCGCCGAGCTTATCGGCGAGGAAGCCGTGGGCCACCTCATGGGCGGTGATGGCCAGCAGCGCCGGCACCAGCATGATGGAGATTTTTGCCAGGATATGTTCCATGTTCGCTCGTTAGCGCCAAGATCGCGGCAAAGACCGGTAAGGGCGTGAAAATCCGAAAACAAAGGCCTTTGTAACAGAAGCCCGAAGGGAAGTCAACGCGCGCCGGGACGGTCGAAACGGCGCCGGACGAGAGCGATTTCATCTTCGAGACTGTGGATTCTGCCGTCGAGGCGCTCCGCCAGCAGCAGCGCGAGAATCTTCTTGTACAAGGGGCCGGGGGGAAAACCCAGCT
The DNA here is from genome assembly GCA_937982495.1 of uncultured Desulfuromonas sp. Lineage (GTDB taxonomy): Bacteria > Desulfobacterota > Desulfuromonadia > Desulfuromonadales > Trichloromonadaceae > Trichloromonas. The sequence goes on along the minus strand of CALJLX010000599.1, from coordinate 2,052 downwards.
CTTTCAGCGCATGACCATCGAGTTGGGTGGTGGTCTGACGCAGGTGGGTGATGAAATGGGCGACCCATTGCCGCGCCTGCTCGTCGCTCAGCCGCGCCAGAATATAGAGCAGCACCTCGTCGGTAAATCCGCTCAGTACCCGGTGCAGTTCGCTGGGGCGCGGCGTCTTGCCCCGGCCGATCCGGCGCGCCAGTTGGCGAATGACGCGATGGGCCTGGCCGCGCTGGGCGCGCAGCCGTTCGCGAAAACGGGCGGGAACGTCGAGCCGTCGGGCGATGGCCGGGACGGCCCGGTAATCAAGATCGGAGATCAGACAGAGGAAATAGACTTCCCAGCGCTGCAACGTCTTGCCGGGGTGCTGAAATTCGTACCAGAGCACCGCCTGGCCGGCCGCCTCGAAGAGCCGCCGCTTGCGTTCCCCCAGGGTCAACGCGGGATGGATGCAGGGAAGCAAGCCCAATTCCGCCAGGCGGAAGACCGCCGGCAGGGGGTTGGCTTCCTTGAAGATGATGGTGAGTTCGTTGAAGAGCCGGGCGCCGCTGACCCGGGACATGAAGCCCATCTGGATGGCGCTTTTGAGCAAGTTCTCGGTATGGGCGCCGAGATGGAAGCCGAGACGTTGTTCGAAGCGGACGGCGCGAAAGACCCGGGTCGGGTCCTCGACGAAACTCAAATTGTGCAACACGCGCAGGACCTTGTCCCGCAGATCGCGCTGGCCGCCGAAAAAGTCGAGCAGTTCCCCGTGCCGCTTGCCGTTCAGGGCGATGGCCAGGGTGTTGATGGTAAAATCCCGGCGATAGAGATCGAGCTTGATCGAGGAATGCTCCACCGTCGGCAGGGCGCCCGGTTCGAGATAATATTCCATGCGCGCCGAAGCGATATCGATCTTGCCGCCGTCGGGAAAGATAAGGATGGCGGTGCCGAACTTGCGATGGCTGCGTACCCGGCAGGGGTGACGACGGGCGAACTCCTCGGCGAAAGCGATGCCGTCCCCTTCCACCACCAGATCGACATCGAGATTCTCCTGCCGCAAGAGCAGGTCGCGGACGAAACCGCCGACGGCGTAAACCGGCATGGCGAGGGCCTCACCAACGTCGCCGCAATCCCTGAGAATTTTTTGCAGTTCGGAAGTGAGCAACTCGCGAAAAAGGCGTTCCACCTGGCGCGCCTTGAGCCCGCCGCGATGGGTCGCCGGTTCGGCCTCCTGCTGGACCAGGGGCGCCGAGCGGACGCCGGAGACGAGATGGCGCAAGAGATCGGTGCGGGTGATGGCGCCGATCATGCGTCCCTCCTCCAACACCGGGACGAAGCGCTGGTTCTCGCCGACGATCAACTCTTTGAGATGCTCCACCGGGGTGTCGGGGGAAACGGTGCGAAACTCGCCGGTCATGTATTCCCGCACCGAAACCGCCCCCAGATGGTGGTGGGCGGCCTTCTCCGCCACCTGGCGGGTGATGATGCCGACCACCGCGCCGTCGGCGGCGACCACCGGCAGGGCGCTGAAGCCGTAGCGGGTGAGAATACGCCGGACCTCGCCGATGTCGGCGCTTTCGGGAATCGACTTGACCGGGGCGGACATGAGATGGCGGGCCTGCCAGCGGGGATTGACGTGGCGCTTGAGCACCTTCGGCATCCGCTCCAAAAGTTGGATCAGGGTCAGCTCGCGCACCGTCGCGGAGGCGGCGAAGGCATGGCCGCCGCCGCCGAACTCGGCGAGAATCGCCCCCATGGGCACTTCCGGCAGGCGCGAACGGCCGACGACGAAGATCCGCTCCTCCATGCGCACGGCAACGATGAGCGCATCGAGATTCTCCATATCCCTGAGCTTGTGGGCGAGAACCGCCAGGTCGCCGACAAAACGGTCGACGGAGGCATGGGCCAGGGTCACGTCGATGCCGCTGACGTTGAGCACGGTACTGGTATTGATCAGCTCATTGAGCAACGAAACCTGCTCGGTGGTGAGTTCCTGCTGGAGAAAGTCGGCGACCAGGTTGAGATTGGCGAGATCGGAAGAGCGTCGTGTAGGGAAAGAGTGTAGATCTCGGTGGGCGC
>CALJLX010000598.1 GCA_937982495.1 uncultured Desulfuromonas sp. | reverse complement strand
CAGTCCCTGCGCCCGGCGGAGTTCGCGGCGATGATGGCGAAGCTGCGGGAGTTCGCCAAGATTGCCGGGAAAGAGCTTTAAAAAAGCCCTGGCGCCCTTCTTCTTCCGCGAGAGGGGCGCGGAGCGGCGTCCATCCACATCCAAGGAGATTTCATGTTCTTCATCCCCCTTTCCCAGGTCGAAAGTGTCGAACTGGTGATCCATTCCCTGCGCGCCGCCGGCGGCCAGGCCGATTGCACCGTCTGTCCGGCCTATCGGGTATGCATGAAACAGTGTCTGACCATCGCCGATACCGTCAGCCGGATGGTGCGCCAGGGCACCCTGCCGATCATCGACGGGGACGAGTCGCCGGATCCGCCGTCTCCCGGCGGTACGGGTCCGGGCCGACCCGTCAAGGGCGGCCTGAAAGTCGTCAAGTAGGGGGTCGGCACGTCGCGCTTTCGGCCCTTCTCCCCGGGCGCGAGGAAACCGTTGACTTTGGTCGGCGGCTGTGATAACCAGACAGCCTGATTTTTTCGGAGATTCCCATGCGTTTGCCCGGCCCGACATCCCTTTTCCGCACGGCATCCCCGGCGCGAGCATGCGCGGCGGCCGCGGCGGCCGCCTGTCCGGCCTCCGACTGTTGCCAGGGAGTCAGCCCTTAACTCCGAAACCGACAGAACCTTCGAGGCCATGGATACTCAGATTCCATGGCCTTTTTCTTTGCCGACCACGACCATCCTTAACGGGGAGCACATCATGCGTAACAACATCGTCCACATCGGAGCGGGGGAACTGACCTACGAGATCCGGGCCATTGTCGATATCGCCGACAAACTCAAGGCCCTGGGGATCAAAACCAACATGGAAAATATCGGCGATCCGGTGGCCAAGGGGGAGAAAATCCCCCTCTGGATGAAAGAAATCGTCGCCGATCTGGCCATGAAAGACTGCGCCTACGGCTATTGCCCGACCCGGGGCGTGCTGGAGACCCGCCAGTTTCTCGCCGATCTGACCAACAAGCGGGGCAAGACCCAGATTACCCCCGACGACATCCTCTTCTTCAACGGCCTCGGCGACGCCATCCAGAAGGTCTACGGCTTCCTCCGCCGCGAGGCGCGGGTCATCGGCCCCTCGCCGACCTATTCGACCCACTCCTCCGGCGAGGCCGCTCACGCCGGACAGAAGCCGGTCTCCTACCGCCTCGATCCGGACAACAACTGGTATCCCGATCTCGACGACCTGCGCCTGTCGGTCAAGTACAACCCGGCGATCTCCGGCATTCTCATCATCAACCCGGACAATCCCACCGGCGCCGTCTACCCCGAGCGCATCCTGCGGGAAATCATCGCTATCGCCAAGGAATACGATCTCTTCATCATTTCCGACGAGATCTACCACAACATCGTCTACAACGGCGAGTCGACCAAGCCCATCTCCGACCTGATCGGCGATGTGCCGGCCATCGCCATGAAGGGGATCAGCAAGGAAGCTCCCTGGCCCGGCGCCCGCTGCGGCTGGATCGAGGTCTACAACGCCGACAAGGACCCGATGTTCCAGCAATATGTGGCTTCAATCCTCAATTCGAAGATGGTCGAGGTCTGCTCCACGACCCTGCCGCAGAAGGCGATTCCGGCGCTGCTGAGCCACCCCGAGTACCCCAAGTA
>CALJLX010000597.1 GCA_937982495.1 uncultured Desulfuromonas sp. | reverse complement strand
CTGTCCCCGGAACTCGCTCTGTCCCCGGAACTCGAAGATGCCGGGCACATTCGTCACGCAAGTCTTCCAGAAGCAGGTCCGGGGCCACTCGCACCCTGTATCCTTGCCGTCGGAAGGATCACGCCATCAATTTTTTTGTGCGCATGCCGTCCCGAGTTCAGCGGACACGATACTTGATCTATCCTTATTTCGACAAACGGCCTCTAAAAATTCCACCGTTGCGTCTATCTTTCAACCCCTCTTCATATGCCAAAAGCCGCCTGCGGAGTCAACCTCCGAGGCGGCTTTTTATGGTGACGGCAACGATTTCGAACATCTGCCTCCCTCGTCTTGAAAATCCATAAAAAACAGTCCGTTCGAGACGTTAGCGCAATGATCCGTCGATGAAATAGATTCACCTAGCCCACGCTCCCCAGGCTCGCCAATGCCGCCATCCTCTGAAGGCGCGCCGCGCCGGGGCCGCCGCGGACCATCAGCGCCGTGCGTCCCCTTGGGATGAAGCCGGCTTCGGCCAAGAGGGCCCGCAAGGGGGAGGAGGCGAGGGTGTCGGCCATCAGCTCGCGCCCTGGCGCGGCGGCGGCGAGGGCCTGTCGCAGCAGGTCGCGGTGAATGCGGGGATCGGATTCGTCGGTGTACCAGGGGCCGAGGATATGCAGGTCGCCGAGTTGCTGCACAAAGAGCAGTTCGTCGCCGACGGCGAAGGCGCGGCCGTGCTCGGCTACCGTCATCAGCAGTTCGCGGCGTTTCTCCCCCCAGGCGCGGCTGTCGGCGAGCCACAGGCCTTCGTTGTTACAAAAACCGTTATCATCGCCGCCGACACCCCAGCCCAGCCATCGCTCGATTTCGTCGATCTTGGCGAAACCGTACTGTTCGTAGAGTGGCCGTCCATCTTCCGAAGCCGTCAGCCAGAGGCTGTTCAGTCCCTTTCTTTCCAGCCGCTTCAGGGCGGCGACGAAGAGTTTCCGACCATATCCCCGGCCCCGCGACTCCGGTGGGACAATGAGGTTGCCGATCCAGCCGCTCCGTTCGTGAGGAACCGCCGTGACGAAGCCGCGCCACCCGCCGTCGATTTCGAGGGCGAGGGCATATCCGGCCCAGGAGCCTCGAAAAAGTTGCCGTTCGGCCGGGGAGATGCGCCAGTTTTCGGCGGCGGCCAGGCGCTGAAACACCGCCCAGTCAGCCGGGGTCGCGGTTCGAATCCTGGGCACGGCTCAGGCCACCTTCCGCAGGGTGCCGCAGAGAAGCCGCAGTTCCGGGTCGCTTAACGGGCGCTTGTTGCGCTGGGAAATCCGCCGCACCCGTTCCAGCAGGGCGTCGAGTTCGTGGCGTTGCAGATCGATGCCGAGCAGGCGCAGGCGGTAGCCGAGGCCATGGCGCCCGGAATGCTTGCCGACCACCAGATGTCGCTCCAAGCCGACTTCCGCCGGATCGAAGCCTTCGTAGTTATCGGGATTCTTGAGCACGCCGTCGGCATGCAGGCCCGACTCGTGGGAAAAGACCTTCTCGCCGACCACCGCCTTCCAGTCCGGCACCGGCCGACAACTGGCGCGGCCGACCAGTCGGGACAGTTCGACGAAGCGCCGGGTGTCCAATCCCAGATCGACGCCGCAGGCGTGTTTCAGGCCCATGACCACCTCTTCGAGGGCGGCGTTGCCGGCCCGCTCGCCGAGGCCGTTGACCGTGGTGTTGACGAAACGCGCTCCGGCGCGAATGCCGGCCAGGGCGTTGGCGGTGGCCATCCCCAGGTCGTTGTGGGTGTGGACTTCGAGATCGAGGTCGACCCGCTCCGCCAGATAGTTCACTTTTTCGTAGGTGGAAAAGGGATCGAGAATCCCCAGGGTGTCGCAGAAGCGGAAGCGGTCGGCGCCGAGGTCGCGGCCGATGGTCATCAGTTCGACGAGAAAGTCGAGATCGGCGCGGCTGGAATCCTCGCCGCCGATGGAGACGTACAGCCTATGGCGTTTGGCGAAACCGCAGGCGACCTTGAGCTGTTCCCGAACCCAGTCCCGGGACTGGCGCAGCTTGTGGGCGATGTGGATGTCGGAGACGGAGAGAGAGATGTCGACGGCGCTCACGCCGCTGTCGATGGAGGCCTGGATGTCGGAAATCACCGCCCGATTCCAGGTGATGAGCCGGGCGTTGAGGCCGAGGTCGACCAGGGCCTTGACGTCGGCGCGCTCGGCCGCGCCCATGGCCGGGATGCCGCACTCCAGTTCGCCGACGCCGATCTCGTCGAGCATGCGGGCGATGGCGATTTTTTCCGCGCGGCTGAAGACCACCCCGGCGGTCTGTTCGCCGTCGCGCAGGGTGGTGTCGTCGATCACGATCCGTTTCGCATCCAGCTGTTCCATGGCCCACCTCCAAAAGCAAAACCCCGGCTCCTCGGGGAGTCCGGGGCGACGTCGCCGAATAGGGCCGGCGGCGGTGCCGGCGTGATTGTTCTTTCCTTGAGCAATAGTCGTGCCGCTGTGGGAAAGTGGTCGACACGGGGTTTTCGAGGATTCCCGGCGGGCAATTTTGCCGAAAAAAACGGCAATCTGCCCGCTTTTTGTTCGGTGATCGGCCTTTTCATAAACGCCGAAGGCCCATTCATCTGATGTTTTCATCCTGGCAGGACTCTTGCTGTAGCTAACCGCGAACGCCTCGTCCCAACGCCGTGACCGGGCCCGAATCCCCCCGTTTTCAGGAAAGGGACGCGCCATGGCCGGGAAGCCGAAAATCAAGGAACTGCTCAACGAGAGCGCCTGCACCCACAGCCCGACGAAAAAAGTCGCCTGCAATGCGCCGACACCGGGGGCGACCACTGGCGGTTGCGCCTTCGAAGGGGCGCAGATCGCCCTCTTCCCCTATGCCGACGCCGCCCATCTGGTGCACGGCCCGATCACCTGCCTCGGCGCCTCCTGGGAAACCCGCGCCACCAAAACCAGCCATGCCGGGCGGGACTTCACCCAGATGGGTTTCAC
>CALJLX010000596.1 GCA_937982495.1 uncultured Desulfuromonas sp. | reverse complement strand
GGGCCAGGGTCGACAGGAGCAGACTGGATAACAGGATGTGAGTCAATTTCATCGGTCAATATCTCCCTGTTCGTTGCAGTTGTCGAGTTTTTTAACGTTATGGAAATCCTGATGTCACCATTGGCGCCATTGGGTCGTCATTCCCGCGGGCGCATGCCACCCCGTTCGTCCGCAGGCAGTCGACGGCGGTGGCACAGCGGCTCAGCCGATGGGCCATGCGCCTGCGGCAGGCCCGGAAGCCGTCGGCGAGGGCGAGACTTTTGCCGGGGTTTCCGTAGATTTTCCAGGGCCCCTGGCAGGTCACCGGCAGGTCCACCCAGCCGAGAAAGCCGGCGACGTCCTTGAGGGGATAGCCGAGAAAAACCCCGATTTCGTGGGGGAAGCCCGTCGCCTCGAAGCGCGACTGCAATTCGTCCAGGGCCGATTCCGGAGTCGAAAACTGGGGATAGCCGGCCTGGCGCAGAAACCCGGCGACATTCGCTTTGGTGAGCAGCGCCGTCAGGGTTTGGGGCTGGTAGAAGAGCAGCAGCAGGGAATCCCCGCGATCGACCAGTTCACGAACGGCCAGGGTGCTTTGCCCCATCAAGGTGGCGCCGTGGCGCCGCCAGAGTTGATAGAGATTGCGCCCGCAGGGACGGCGGCGGTTGGGTACGTTGAGCAGGTTGGCCGATTTTTCCCCTTCGAGAACCTCGGCGGTTTCCAGGGCGAGGAAGGCCGCGAGGCAGTCCCGTTCATCGGCGAAGCGTTCGGCCAGATCGTGCCAGAGCGGGCGTCGTTGCCGGTCGTCACGGTGCTGGTGCATGGGGTTCGTCTCCTGTCCTATGGTAATGATTCACCGGTGTTCCTTGCCCTCGGGCATTCAGCGCTCGGTCGAGGAGTCACAGCCCGGGCAGTTCCCTTCTTCCTGATCGCCGCGCGGTGGAAAACTGATGTTTTCACCGTCAGGAGGAAATGGGGGCGGCGCAGTCGGTCAGCACTAGTATTTCACCTTGATTCCGTCCATATCTTCCTTGCTGATCTCGGGCCAGCGCTTCAGCGACCAGTTGCCGACCCAACCTTTGAAGGCAGCGAGGTTTTTCTGCCGCTCCTCCTCGTCGGCGCCGAGGTGCTGGTACATGTTCCCGGGCTTGCCGTCCTTGGTCGCCTTGCCGTCGTCGAGTCGACGCATCAGCGCCCCGGTATCCGGCCAGGCGGTGTAGAAGATGAGGTGACTGTAGGTATCCATGCGCATCCCCTGCCCCTTCTCCAGCCACTTCGCTTTTTCCTCCTTGAAGGCGTAGTATTCGGGGGCCGCCTCGGTACCGTGGCAGGCGGCGCACTTCTGCTCCACCAGCGCTTGGATGCCTTTTCTCCAGGTTACTTCCTCGGCTCCGGCCGAAGCGGCCAGCAGTCCGAAAAGGGCGGTCGTCGCCAGGATCGTCTTCTCTTTCATGTCTGTTCTCCTTTTGTTTGTCGAATAAGGTGATTACTTATCGCTGCCGTGATCGCAGCCCGGGCAGTGCCCCTTCTTCTTGATCACCGAGCGGTAGAAAAGCCAGGCCGCGCCGCCGAGGATCGCCGTCATCCACAGAATATCCGCCCAGCCCATGTCAGCCTCCCAGGCCGAGGAGTCGGCCGCCCTGGTAGATGATCAGGGCCGTGCTCCAGGCCAGCGCCGTCTGGTAGGCAAAGGCGACGCCGAACCATTTCCATGAGCCGAACTCCTGGCGCATGGCGATGGCCACCACCACGCAGGGCATGTAGAGCAGGACGAAGGCCATGAAGGCGTAGGCCGACAGCGGCGTGAAGGCGCCCCGCACCGCCCCTTTCAGCGGGGAATCTCCTTCTTCGTCCTCGGCGGCCAGGCTGCTGACGCCGAAGGTCGAAACGACGTTGCTCGCGGCACCTTTGACGGCGCCGCCGAAGGAGACGACGATTTCGCGCAGATCCTCACCCAGGGTCGGGACGGTTTCATCTGCGTTCTCTTCCTGGGCGCCGGGGACGTAGATCTCGCCCATGGTGCCGACCACGATCTCCTTGGCGACGATGCCGGTGAGCAGCGACGCTGAGGCTTCCCAGGTGCCGAAGCCCAAGGGCGCGAAGATCGGGGCGATGGCGGCGCCGGCCTGGCCGAGGTAGGAGTCGCGCTTGCTCTCCACCCCCCAGGGGAGATTGAGGGCGAACCAGACAAAGACCGAGACCGCCAGGATGTAGGTTCCCGCCTTGATCAGAAAGTGCTTGCCTTTCTCCCAGGTGTGCAGGCACAGGCTGCGGAAGGAAGGCAGCCGGTAGGGGGGGAGTTCCATGATGAACATGGGCGCCTCTCCCCGGAACAGGGTGCGCTTGAAGATCATCCCCATGCCGATCGCCAGGGCGATGCCGAGCAGGTACAGGGACCAGATCACCGTGCCGGCTGCCGCGCCGAAGAAGACCCCGGCGAAGAGGACGTAGACCGGCAGTCGGGCGCCGCAGGACATGAGGGGAATCAGCAGGGCGGTGAGCGCCTTGTCCCGGGGATTTTCCAGGGTGCGGGTGGCGTAGATGCCGGGAACATTGCAGCCGAAGCCCAGGAGCATGGGGATGAAGGACTTGCCGTGCAGGCCGATGGCGTGCATCGCCCGGTCCATGACGAAGGCGGCGCGGGCCATGTAGCCGCTCCCTTCGAGGAAGGTGATGAAAAACATCATGGCGAAGATCACCGGCACGAAGACCAGGACGAAGCCGACCCCCGCCATGACCCCTTCCACCGCCAGCGACACCGTCCAGTCCGGCGCGCCGACCGCTCCCAATCCGGCCGCCGTCCAGCGCATGAAGGGGCCGGCGATCATGCCGTCGAGCCAGTCGCCGAAAGGGGCGGAGAGGTCAAAGGTCAGCTTGAACATCAGCCACATAGCCGCCAAGAAGATGGGAATGCCCAAGAAACGATTGAGCACGATGCGGTCGATCTTCTCGGTCAGCTCTTCCTTGCGGATCTCCGGCCGTTTCA
>CALJLX010000595.1 GCA_937982495.1 uncultured Desulfuromonas sp. | reverse complement strand
CGCAGCCTGCGCATCGACTTCATCGGCGAGGAACATCCCCGGTCCTACTGGGACAAGGGGGAGGCGGTGATTCTCGCCTTCTGGCATGATCAGTTGCTGCTCATGGTCGAAGGCTATCGCGGGCCCGGCGCGCGGATTCTCATCAGCGCCTCCAAGGATGGCGAGCTCATCGCCCGGACCATGGAGCAGTTCGGTCAGGGAGCGGTGCGGGGCTCCTCCAATCGCGGCGGCCGCCAGGCCTTTCGCGAACTGGTGGAACTGGCCAAGCAGCCCTTTGACCTGGTCTTTACCCCCGATGGCCCGAAAGGCCCCCGCCATCATGTCAAAGAAGGGGTGGTGCAGCTGGCGCGGATTTCCGGGCGGCCGGTCGTTCCCATGGCCTTTGTCGCCAGTTCCGGCCATCGCTTCGCTTCCTGGGACCGGTTTCTGCTCCCTTATCCATTTGGGCGGGGGGTCTATGCTTTCGGCCCGGCGCTCCGTTTCGAAAAAGGGGAGGAACCCGAGGCGTTCCGCCTGCGTCTGCAGGCGGCGCTGGAGGACAACCATCGCCGGGCCCGCGCCCGTCTGGAGGAATACGGTGTATCGGCTGTATGATCTGGTGCTGCTGGCTTCGGCGGCGGTTCTGATTCCCTACTACCTCTTCCGGGGCTGGCGCCAGGGCAAGGTGCGGCGCGGCATCCGCGAGCGCCTGGGCTTCTATACGGCGGGGCAGCTCGCCCAGGTTGCCGGGCGCAAGGTGCTGTGGGTGCATGCCGTCTCCGTCGGCGAGACGCGGGCGGCGGTCCCCCTGCTGAAGCGGCTGAAAAGCCTTTATCCCGAGCATCTGCTGGTCCTCTCCAACGTCACCGAAACCGGCCGGCAGATCGCCCGGGATCTGCGTGAAGTCGATCTCTGCCTCTTCTTCCCCTTCGACCTCTCCTGGGTGGTCCGGCGGGTGCTGCGCCAGGTGCGCCCCGATGCCGTCATCATCGTCGAAACGGAAATCTGGCCCAACTTCATCCACGGCGCCAGCCGGGCGGGGGTGCCGGTGATTCTGGTGAACGGACGGATTTCCGACCGCTCCTTTCCCCGCTACCGCCTCGCTCGCAAACTCCTCGCGCCAATTCTCGACCAGCTCAGCGCCTTCTGCATGCAGACCGAACTCGACGCCGAGCGGATTGTCGCCATGGGCGCCCGGCCGGAGAAGGTTTCGGTCACCGGCAATCTCAAGTTCGATATGCAGGTCCATCCCGTCGACAGCGCCGAGCGCGAGCGGCTGCGGGGCGCTTTTCATCTTCCTCCCGATGCCGTCATCTGGGTCGCCGGCAGTACCCATGCCGGTGAGGAAGAGATCGTCACTGGCGTCTATCGGGATCTGATCGCCTCAGGGGAGTCGCTTTTTCTCATCCTCGTTCCCCGTCATCCCGAGCGCTGCCGCCCCGTGCGCGAGACGCTCGTCGGGCAGGGACTCGGCGTCGGCTTGCGCAGCTCTTTGGATGAGCGGCGGAAACCCTTCGCCCCCGGCGAAATCCTGCTGGTCGATACCCTCGGCGAGATGCTCACCTTTTATGCCCTGTCCGACCTGGTCTTTGTCGGCGGCAGCCTGGTGCCGGTCGGCGGGCACAACGTCCTTGAAGCGTCGATTATGGAAAAGCCCGTTGTTTTCGGAAGTTACATGCATAACTTCAAGGAGATTTCAAGCCTGCTGCTGAACGAGGGGGCGGGGCTGATGGTCAACGACCGGCTGGAACTG
>CALJLX010000594.1 GCA_937982495.1 uncultured Desulfuromonas sp. | reverse complement strand
CCTGCGTTCCGCCCTGAAGGGGGTGAACGCCTTGATGAAAATTCTGAAGAATCGTTATCGTCTCGATTTTATCGCCCGTTGATGAGTTTGGGCCGCTGCCGGTAGGGGGTGTTTAGCATTTCCAGGTAGGTCGTGGTCTTGACATCTTCACAGTAGAACGATATTTTGTAAATACCTATTCGTTTCATGTATTGACTGTGTCTGTGATGATTGTTTTATGATTATCAGTTAGTTGAAAAAATAACAGCAGTATACTTCGTCGAAGAATAATCTTTTGAGGGGGAGTTGGGAAGGGAGGCGTCGAATGATGATCGAAGTGCTTTGCCGCCTGTGGGACAAGATTCATCCCGGAAAAGAGGAAATCCGGCGCGGTTGCCGGGCTTGTGGAATGTGTTGCGAGGCCTACGGCGGCTATCTGCACGCCTCGCCGGGGGATATCGAGCGCTGGCGCCGCCTTGGGCGGGAAGATCTGCTGGCCCTGGTGAGCCCTTACGGCTGGATCTGGGTCGACCCACGTCACGGTCGACGGGGCGATCCCTGCCCCTTTCTGCAGCGCGGCGATGACGATAAGGCCCTCTGCGCCATCCACGAGATCAAGCCCGATATCTGTCGCGAATACCCCAGCCTCGACCACGGCCGTCACTGTGTGCGCGGTATCTACATCCCCCGCCATTCGCCGTCACGGAAATCGAGCGTCCACTGATCCGCTTCAGTACGAGGCCGCCCTTTACATCCCCCGCGCGGCGAGCCAGATGATATGCCGCTCCCCCTTGTCGCCGTGGGCGCGGGCCTGGGTTTGGCGGACGGTGAAGCCGACCTTGCGCAGGCGTTCGTGGAAAGCGCGGTCGGGACCGGCCGACCAGACGGCGAGCAGTCCCCCGGAGCGAAGCGCCTGGTAGGCCGCGGTCAGTCCGTCCAGGCCGTAGAGCCAGTTGTTCTTCTTGCGGGTCAGGCCCGACGGGCCGTTGTCGACATCGAGCAGGATCGCGTCGAACCCCTGCCGTTCTTCCTTCATCACCTTGCCCACATCCCCCTCCCGCACCCGGGTCCGGGCATCCCGTAACGGGTGGCCGGCAAACTCCCCCAAGATCTCCCGATTCCAGCGGACCACGGCCGGCACCAGTTCGGCCACCACCACCTCGGCCTCGGGGCCGAGGCGACGCAGGGCGGCGCTCAGGGTGAAGCCCATGCCGAGGCCGCCGATCAGTACCCGGGGCCGCTCCCGCCCGGCGATTTCCCGGCAGGCGCGCTCGGCCAGGGCATCCTCGGAGGCGTGAGCATGGGTACTCATCAGCACCCCGCCGCCGACAATGTTGATGGTGAACTCGGTGTTGCGTTGGAAGAGTTGCAACTCTCCGCCGCCGCCGGGGATGGGGGAAGAATCGATCAGCTGCCAGGGGATCATGGAGCGGCTCCGGAAAGGTAAGAGGGGTTCGGGGTCAGTGGTGGCGCGCCGCCCGGCCGAGGACGGCGACGAGAATGTCGCCGGCGCCGCCGGATTCGAGGACTTGGGCGCATTCCCGCAGGGTGGCGCCGGTGGTCATGACGTCGTCGATGAGCAGAATCTTTTCGCCGCGCAAAGGCGCGCTCAGGGCGAAGGCGCCGCGCAGATTCCGTTGCCGGTCGGCCAGGGGGAGTCCCTGTTGCGGCGGTGTCGGGCGGATGCGCCGCAGCCGCCGGGACTCCGTCGGAACCCGCAACAATTTGCCGAGGCGACGGGCGAGCAGGAGCGACTGGTTGTAGCCCCGTTCCCGCAGGCGGCGCGGGTGCAGGGGAACGGGCAGAATCAGCTCGGGACGAAACTCCGGCGCGTCCGTCGCCAGGCGTTGGGCGAGCAGCGCCCCCAGGGGATAATCGAGATGGATGCCTTGCTCGTATTTGAAGCGGTGAATGCTTTCGCGCAGCAGATCCCGATAGACGCCGACGGCGACCACCCCGGAAAAGCCCGGCAGTTGGCGCAGGCAGGCTTCGCAGAGGTGGGGGCGACCCTCGTCCGTCGGATAGGGGAGGGCGCAGCGGGGGCAACGGGCCGTGGGCAGAGGAAGCAGTTGCGCCAGGCAGTTCGGGCAGATGCCGGCGGGGGAGAGGAGGGACGGGACTTCGGCGCGGCAGATGGCGCAGGTCGGCGGCAGCAGAAGATCGAACAGGCCGCTCAGTTCCGATTTGAGGTAAGCGAGCAGCGCCATGTTCCCCGCAAAAAAACCGGCGCCCGCGGGCGCCGGTCGGAGCATCAGGGGATGAGCAGCGAAGAGCCGGTCATCTCCCGGGGTTTTTCCAGGTTGAGTAACTGTAGCAGGGTCGGCGCGATGTCGGCGAGGATGCCTTGGCGCAATTGGGCATCGCGCAGTTCGGGATCGACCAGGATCAGCGGGACGGGGTTGGTGGTGTGAGCGGTGTGGGGCTTGCCCTGCGCATCCGTCATCTGCTCGCAGTTGCCGTGATCGGCGGTGATCAGCAGTCGGCCGCCGGCGGCGAGGACGGCGTCGACCACCCGGCCGAGACAGGTATCGACCGTCTCCATGGCGGCGATGGCGGCGGGCAGAATGCCGGTATGTCCGACCATGTCGGGATTGGCGAAGTTGAGGACGATCAGGTCATAGGCGCCCGAGGCGATGCGCGCCGTCGCTTCGTCGGCGACCTGGGGAGCGCTCATCGCCGGTTTCTGGTCGTAGGTGGCGACATCCTTGGGCGAGGGGATCAGCACCCGGTCCTCGCCGGCGAAGGGTTCCTCGTTGCCGCCGTTGAAGAAGAAGGTGACATGGGCGTACTTCTCCGTTTCGGCGATGCGCAACTGGCGCAGTCCGGTGCGGGCGACGATCTCGCCGAGGATGTTGGGACTGCCGGTGGAGGGGAAGGCGACGGGCAGGTCGAAGGTGGCATCGTAGTCGCTGAGGCAGACGAAGTCGGCCAGGCGCGGGGCCTTTTCCCGGGAGAAGGCGCTGAAGTTCTTCTCGGTGAGGGCGCGGGTGATCTCCCGGGCGCGGTCGGCGCGGAAGTTGAAGAAAATCACGGCGTCGTCGTCGTCGATGGTTCCCGGCGCCCCGATGATCCGGGGCTCGACGAATTCATCCCCCTGCCCGGCCTGGTAGGCTTCCGTGATGGCGGCGGCGCTGCTCGTGGCGGTTTGGCCGATGCCCTGGACCAGCGCCCGGTAGGCCCGCTCCACCCGCTCCCAGCGGTTGTCGCGGTCCATGGCGTAAAAACGGCCGCAGATGGTGGCGACGCGGCCAACACCGATACGGGCGATGCGTTCTTCCAGTTCGGCCAGATAATCGACGGCGCTGCGCGGCGGGGTGTCACGGCCGTCGAGCAGGGCATGCACGCAGACATCCCGCAGGCCCCGGCGCCTGGCCAGTTCAAGCAGGGCGTAGAGATGGGTGTTGTGGGAATGGACGCCGCCGTCGGAGAGCAACCCCAGGAGATGCAGTTTGCCGCCGCGCGCCAGAACCTTGTCGATGGCCTGAACGAAGGCGGGGTTGCTGAAGAAGTCGCCGTCCCGGATGCTTTTGCTGATCTTGGTCAGATCCTGGTAGACGATGCGCCCGGCACCGAGGTTGAGATGGCCGACCTCCGAGTTGCCCATCTGCCCCTCGGGCAGACCAACCTCCATCCCCGAGGCGCCGATTCGGGTCGAGGGATACTCACGAAAGAGGGCGTCGATGCGCGGCGTATTCGCCAGGCAGACGGCGTTGTCGGCGCAGCTTTCGTTGATCCCCCAGCCGTCGAGAATGACCAGCGCCAGGGGGCGTTTGACCTTGGCGGTCATGCGCCGCGCTCGCCGTGGTGGATGGCGCGGGCTTCCGGCGCCTGGGGAACGCGAGACAGTTTATCCATCTTTTGCCGCCCTTCCAGGATGTAGGAACCCCAGGTGCCGCATTTGGGGCAGCGGCTCAGCCATTCGGATGAGGGGTTCTGGCAGCTTTCGCAGACAAAGCCGAGGCGCAGCTGGGGGTCGAGGCCCAGGGCCTTCTGGTATTCGGCGATGGCCTCGTCCATGCGGTTGCGGCGGCGATAGGCCTCGCCCAGGAGCAGGCGCAGCTGTGGGGTGTCGACCCCGGCGTTTTCGATGGCGCGCAGTTGCTCGAAGGCTTCGTCGACCATTTCCAGCCGCAGCAGCAATTTGCCGAAGAAGAGCCGGAAGGTCAGGTCCTCGCTCCGCTCATTGCCGACGGAGCGGTAGATGGACAAAAGGGTGGAAGGGTTCTCGGTGGAGAGATAAAGATCTTCCAGGCGGGTGAGGAAGACGCTTTTGCCCAGCGCTTTGTAGCCGTCGAGCCAGGTCTGCGAGGCCTCCTCGGTCTTGCCCTGGTCGCGCAGGGCATCCCCCAGGGAGACTCGCGCCGGTACGAAATTGGGCGAGGCCTTGACGATGTCCCGCAGTTCCTTGAGATCGTTCTTGCTCTGTCCCTTGGAATCCCCCAGCCCCTGGCGTGCGACTTCATAGCGCAGGTAAAGGAGTTTTTCCTGTTCTTCCCCCTGGCGACGGGTGCCTTGGCTGGCCTTGAGAACCCGCTTCTGCAGTTCCAGCGCCTCTTTCCACAGGTTCCGTTTTATCAGCAGGTCGCGCAGGCTGCGCATGGCCTTACGGTTGCCGGCGTCGATCGCGAGAATGTCCTCGTAGATCTTGCAGGCCTCGGCGTTCTGGCCGCAATCTTCATAGGTCGAGGCCAGCTTGAACAGCACTTCCAGGCTTTTCGGTTCTTTCTCCCGGGCCTTGAGCAGTACCGCCAGGGCTTTTTCCGCCTCCCCCTCCTGCAGTTTCACGCTGGCCATGGCCAGGTGGGTTTCCAGGCGCGAGGGGTCCCGGTCCAGGGCCCGTTGCAGCCGGTCGTCGGCCTTTTTCAGGTCGCCGGAAAGGAGGCGGGTCATGCCTTCGCGATAGTTGGCGACGACTTCCTTGTTGCGTTTCTCCCGGCGGGTGCTGCGGATGTTGCGCACCTGGTAGCTGAAGAGGTTGTAGGCGTTCGCCAGCACCCCGCCGAAGAGGCCGATGGCGATACAGCCGATGACCAGGATCGCCGCCGAGGTGGAAAAGCTGTGGTCGCCGTAGAGGAAGATGGTGACGGATTGGGGATTGAGGCCGGAGAAGTAGATGAAGAAGGCGAGGAACAGGATGATCAGCAAAAGGCCGACAAGCAGGGTCATGACATCCTCCTGGGGGCGGAACCGCCCGAAACGGATTCTATTCGCCGAATTTTTCGACGTCGGTTTTACAATCGATGCAATACCTTGAAAAAGGGCGGACTTCCATGCGTCGCGGGGCGATTTCGTCGCCGCAGCGGGCACAGATGCCGTATTCTCCCTGCGCCAGGCGTTCCAGAGCCACGTCGATGTCGCGGATCTTTTGCCGCTGGTTTTCGCTCAGATTGAGGAGCACGTCCCGGCTGTAGGTGTTGGCCGACATGTCGCCGATATCGGGAACCCCGTCCTGGCCCATCTCGCGGGAAGTGGCGGCGGCGTCGCGCACTTCCCGCATGACTTCCAGGCGCAGGCGCAGCAGGCGCTCCCGGGCGGCTTCGAGCTGTGCTTCATCCATTCTCTCTATACGTCTCCCGAGGCTTAAGCCCCTTAGCGGTTATGATAAGGTTCGTTGCGGAGGATGGTGCAGCTCCGGTAGAGCTGTTCGAGCAGAAAGAGCCGCGCCATCTGATGGGTGAAGGTCATGGCCGAGAGGGAGAGAATCATATCCCCCCGTTGCCGGACCCTGTCGCTCAGGCCGTAGGCACCGCCGATGACCGCGACCAGTTCCGTTGTCCCTTGCACCATGTGCCCTTCGAGCAAGGCGGCCAGCCCTTCCGAGGTCAGCGCCTTGCCCCGTTCATCGAGAATGAACACATAGGCTTCCGGCGGGATGCGCCCGAGGATGCGCTCGCCTTCCAGTTCCCGGATGAGCCGGGGGTCGGCTTTTTTTCCGGACTTTTCCTCCTTGAGTTCCAGGCAGGAGAAGGGCAGATAACGTTGCAGGCGCCGCGCGTACTCCTCGACACCGTCGCGGAGGAAGGCCTCGGAGAGTTTGCCGACGCAGATCAGTTTGAGCTTCACCGGGCCGCGGCGGAGCGCTCCCAGTGATACTTCTCGGGGATGGTCACCTCGGCGGCCTCGCTCCAGAGTCCGTCGAGATCGTAGAAGTCCCGCACCGGCTCCTGAAAGACGTGGACCATGACGTCGCCGTAGTCGATGAGCACCCAGCGCCCCTCGTTCATCCCCTCGACGGCGAGGGGGGCGGTGGCGTGGTCCTGTTTCAGCCCCAGGCGCACGCCTTCGGCGATGGCCTGGACCTGACGGTCGGAACGGCCGCTGGCGATGAGCAGGTAGTCGGTCAGCGAGGAGAGCCCCTTGACTTCAAGCAGGCGGACGTTGTAGGCCTTTTTTTCCAAGGCATAGGCGGCGCAGAGTATGGCCCGATCTGGTGACTGCAAAGTGCTTAAAACCTTTCCTGACCACGGTAGAGACCGTGGCGGTCGATATAGTCGAGAACCGGTGCCGGAACCAGATAGCGGATCGAGCGACCTTCGGCGACCATCCGGCGAATCCGGGTGGATGAGATGTCGAGCAGCGTCTCCTCGACGAAAAAGATCGAATTTCCGCTGTGATGCTCCAGCGAATTGGAGGCGCGATTATAACAGAAGTCTTTCATGATGGCAATGGGCAGGAGGCTTTTCGGATCGCCCTCGGCCACCCCCGGGCGGGCCGCCACCACCAGGTGCGTCAGCTCGAAAAGCCGTTGATATTCCTTCCAGGTGGAGAGATCGCGAAAAGAGTCGAGGCCGATGATGAAAAAGAACTCGGCGCCGGGATATTCCTGGCGCAGGGCTTCGAGGGTGTGGACGGAATAACTCTTGCCCGGGCGGCGGTTTTCGATGTCCGAAGCGGCGAAGGCTGGCTGGTCGGCGATGGCCGCCTCGACCATGGCCAGACGCTGGGCGAAGGGGATGTCCCCGACCAGCGGTTTGTGCGGCGGGACGGCGGCGGGAATGAAAAGCACCCGGTCGAGGGCGCGGGCCTCCCGCACCTCCTCGGCGATCCGCAGATGCGCCAGGTGAATGGGGTTGAAAGTGCCGCCGAGAATGCCGAGTTTCATGAAAATCGCAGAGTGATTGGGTATTGGTGATTAGTGATTGGTTTTGTCTTTGCCAATCACCAACAACTAATCACCAATCACTGTTTCTAGGGTCTTATCTGCCCATCGCCCAGTACGATGAACTTGCGGGTGGTCAGATCCTCCAGGCCCATGGGGCCGAAGGAGTGGAGTTTGGTGGTGGAGATGCCGATTTCGGCGCCGAGGCCGAGCTGGTTGCCGTCGGAGAAGCGGGTCGAGGCGTTGACCATGACGACGCTGGAGTTGATCTCGCGGATGAAGCGCTGGGCGTTGGCGTAGTCGCGAGTGATGATCGTTTCGGTGTGCAGCGAGCCGTAACGGTTGATGTGCTCCGCCGCTTCCTCGAGATCGTCGACCACCCTGACCGCCAGGATCAGATCGAGATATTCGGCGGGCCAGTCGCTCTCGCCGGCGGGGGTGACGTCCGGTGCGAAGGCGCGCGTCACTTCGCAGCCGCGCACTTCCACCCCGGCCTGACGCAGGGCGGCGACGATGCGCGGGACGAAGGTTTCGGCGATGTCCTTGTGGATGAGCAGGGTTTCCAGGGCGTTGCAGACGCCGGGACGTTGGGCTTTGGCGTTGAGGCAGATCTTCTCGGCCATGTCGAAATCGGCGCTGGCGTCGACAAAGGCGTGACAGACCCCCTTGTAGTGCTTGATCACCGGAATCCGCGAATTCTCGCTGACGAACCGGATCAGGCCTTCGCCGCCGCGGGGGATGATCAGGTCGATTTCCTCTTCGAGCTTGAGCAGTTCGAGGACCGCCGCGCGGTCGGTGGTGGCGACCACCTGCAGGGCGGCGGCGGGCAGGCGCATTTTCCGCAGCACTTCCTTGAGCAGGGCGCCGATGGCGGTGTTGGAATGGATCGATTCGGAGCCGCCGCGCAGGATCACGGCGTTGCCGCTCTTCAGGCAGAGCCCGGCGGCATCGGCGGTGACGTTGGGGCGCGACTCGTAGACGATGCCGATGACCCCCAGGGGGATGCGCATGCGCCCGACCTGGATGCCGTTGGGGCGGCGCCACATGCCGGTAATCTCGCCGACCGGGTCGGGCAGGGCGGCGACCTCCCGCAGGCCGTCGGCCATGGCCTTGATGCGCTCCTCGTCGAGGACCAGGCGGTCGATCATGGCCGGCGCCAGATCCCGTTCCCGCGCCGCCGCCAGATCCTCTTCGTTGGCCGCGATGAGCTGTTCCGAACCTCCTTCGAGAGCGGCGGCCATGCGCACGAGCAGGTCGTTCTTGACGGCGGAGGAAAGGTTGGCCATGACCCGGCCGGCCTCCTTGGCCTCCCGGGCCAGTTGCAGCATCTCGTTGCGAATGGTCATCGTCGTCTCCTTGGGCGTGGCGTTGCGGTCAGCTTTCCTCGGCGGGCGTGGGGGGCTGGTCTTTCAGCACCAGGTTGTCCCGGTGAACCACTTCGTCCCCATATTTATAGCCGAGAATCGTTTCGATTTCCGAGGTTTTCTTGCCCATGATGCGCAACAGCTCGGCCAGGGAATAGTTGATCACCCCCTTGGCGAATTCCTCGCCGTCCGGGCCGCACAGCCGCACCGCGTCCCCCCGGTCGAAGCCTCCTTCGACCCCGCGAATCCCCGAGGGGAGCAGGCTCTTGCCGCGCTCGACGATGGCGGTCACGGCGCCGCTGTCGAGCAGCAGCTTTCCCCGCGGCTTCTTGGTGAAGGCGATCCAGTGTTTTTTCGCGGCCATGCGGTTGCTGGCCGGGA
>CALJLX010000593.1 GCA_937982495.1 uncultured Desulfuromonas sp. | reverse complement strand
CCGACGATTACGCCACCGGCGTGCCCGGAAGCGGCTGGGCCGAAAGCGGCGCGCCCCCCGGCACCCGGCTGCTGGCCTACCGGGATCTGCGCTTTCTCGGCGAGCGGCAGAACGTCCAGCCGCCGGAGCGGGAAATCGAAATCCGCTTGGGCGGCAACATGCACCGCTACGTCTGGACCATCAACGGCCAGAAGTTTTCCGAAGCGGAACCGATCCGTCTCGCTTACGGCGAGCGGGTGCGGCTGAAGTTCGTCAACGACACGATGATGGCTCACAGCATGCACCTGCACGGCATGTTCGTGCAGCTGGAAAACGGCCAGGAAGCCGCCAAACTGCCCAACAAACACACGCTGATCGTCGCCCCCGGCGACACCCAGGCGGCCTGGCTGACCGCCGACGAACCCGGCGAATGGGCCTTTCACTGCCACATGCTCTATCACATGCTCGCCGGCATGATGACCCAGGTCGTCGTCGCCAAGGCCGCGCCGGGCACGGGACATACCTTACATACCATGGACCATGCCGGGCATGGCGGGCATACCGGCCACGGAGTCGCAGTCGCGGCGCCCCGGGCGGCGACGCATGCGCTGAAGGACCACGGTGGCGGGATCTTCCACGCCTTCGGGCTGGAGGCGGGAGGAGGACAGAGCGACGGAGAAGAAAAGGGGGAGTGGGATTTCGACGGCTGGATCGGCGGCGACGAGCACAAGCTGTGGATCAAGAGCGAGGGGGAGCGGACCGCCGGGAAAACCGAGCAGGCCGAGGCCTGGCTGATGTACAGCCGCATGATCGCGACCTTCTGGGATCTGCAAGTCGGCGCGCGGCACGATTTCCAGCCGACCTCAACCGCCTATCTGGTTTTGGGAATCGACGGCTTGGCGCCCTTTTTCCTCGAAACGGAAGGCCATCTTTTTCTCAGCGACGAGGGGGACGTCAGCGCCCGGCTGCGGCTGGAAAAGGATGTTCTCCTCAGCCAACGCCTGATCGCCCAGCCCTATCTCGAAGGGGAACTGTACGCCCAGGATGTCGGCGAACGAAAGATCGGCGCCGGCCTCACCGACCTCGAAATCGGCCTCCAGACCCGCTATGAATTCTCCAAAAGATTCGCACCCTACCTCGATCTGCGCTACGAACGCAAAATCGGCGAAACCGCCGCCATCGCGAAAAGACAGGGCGAGGACCGGGATGCGAGTGTTGTTATGCTGGGAGTGAAAGTGCTGTTTTGAGGATCAAGCCGGGCTCTTTGATCCCGCCATTTCCTCTTCCACCTTTTTAACCGTCCGGCTGACCGTCGCGTAGTGGATGCCGAGAAAATCCCCGATCTCCTTGAGGGAATAACCGAAATCCACATGCGCCCGGCGCATCCGTTGATTGCGCTCGCCCCGGTCGCCGATGGCCTCCTCCGAGAAAAGATCCTCCAGCGGCGGCCGCAACGCCAGGCGCTGCTCGCGGGGGATTTCCGTCGGCGTCCGCTGGTCATCCAGCAGGTCCATCAGCTTGCGGGCGAAATCCGCGCCGCCGAGAAAGATCCGTCCGGTCAGCTCGTCCCAGGGGCGGTCGTCCTTTGGCGCGGCGGCGACGAACTGCCGGTAATGGGCCTGGGCCGCCTCGCGGGTTTCGCCGAACTGGCCGAGAATCCAGTCGATGTCCAGCCAACTCGGCGCGGGGGCCAGCCCGGCGGTCGCCTGAAAGCTGCTCCAGGGCCATTCCTCCACCTTTTTTGTCAGTTTGGCGGCGACCGGGTTGCGCACGATGTAGCGGCAGAGTTGCAGCAGGTAGCTTTCCTTCTCGACCAGAATCGCCTTGAAACGCCCCTGCATGACGTGCCCGGCCTGCTCGTGGCGGCGGTTGTAGGCCTGGGTGTAGACGCCGTTGAGCTGGCGCATGCCCCGCGACAGGTTGGGCTCGGGGGTTTCGATGAGCAGATGGTAGTGGTTGCCCATCAGGCAATAGGCGTGGCAGCGCCAACGGAAGCGGCCGACGACGGCTTGCAGCACCTTGAGAAAG
>CALJLX010000592.1 GCA_937982495.1 uncultured Desulfuromonas sp. | reverse complement strand
CGGTTTTCTTCAAGAAAACGTCGTTGCTCCGTTTCCGAATCCTGGCGGAAATGATAGGTGCCGAAGAGGTCGAGCATTTCCGGATCGCGGCTTTCCACCAAAACCTGGAAGCCGGGGGCGGCGGGGTCGCTCTTCAGGGGAATGAGCAGGGCGTCGAGTTCGATGCTCCCCGAGGTGGAGATCGCCCCGAGAAGATCGAGACTGCCGCCGGTGATATGGAGCCATTCCCGGGTGTCGGCGCCTTGTTCCAGTTCGGCGATGGTCACCGGCTGGGGCGCGCGGTTGCGCAGAAAGAAGGAAATCTCCGTCCAGCCGAGAAAGAGGAGAACCAGGCAGATGGCGAGCAGGGTGAAGCGGAAGCGTTTCATGGGTAATCCTCGAAAAAAAGTGGGCCGCCTTGAGGGCGGCCCACAGTATGGCAAATCGACGGGTTGCTGACAACCCCATTTGAAATCAGGCGGTTTCGGCGACTTCCTGGCCGATGGCGTCTTTCTGGGTCATCAGCGAGACAATCACCAGGGCGATGAAGCTCAAAGGAATCGAAATCGCCGCCGGGCTGTTGAAGGAGATCGGCGCGTCGGTCGGCAACAGGCCGTAGCGGATGTACATGTCGGGGCTGAGCAGGATCAGGCCCATGGCCGAGACCAGGCCGACGCCGATGGACCAGGCCACACCCTTGGCGGTGGTCTTCTTCCAGAAGAGCAGCATCAGGATCGCCGGCAGGTTGGCCGAGGCGGCCAGGGCGAAGGCCCAGCCGACGAGGAAGGAGACGTTCATCCCCTCGAAAACGATGCCCAGGTAGATGGCGATGCAGCCGACGACCACGGCCGAGATCTTGCCGGCCATGACCTTGCCCTTGTCGGTCATTTTCATGCCGAGGAAGTTGTCCATCAGGTCGTGGGCGACGGCGCCGGAGGCGGCGACGATCAGGCCGGCCACGGTACCGAGGACGGTGGCGAAGGCGATGGAGGAGATGATGGCGAAGAGCACCACGCCGAAGGAGAGGGCCAACAGCGGGGCGGACATGTTGTTGTCCATGATGTTGATGACGCCGTTGGTCATGGCGCCGATGCCCATGAAAACCGTGAGGATGTAGAAAAAGCCGATGGCGGCGATGGCGACGATGGTCGACTTACGGGCCGCGGCCTGGCTCGGCACGGTGTAGTAGCGAATCAGGATGTGGGGCAGGGCGGCGGTACCGCAGAAGAGCGCCAGCATCAGCGAGATGAAGTTGAACTTCTCGGCGGCGGTGGCGTTATCGACCTTGAACTTCAGGCCCGGACGCAGCACCTGGCTGCCGGGGGTCGGTTTCTGGTAGTAGATGGTGTAGGTGTCGCCGGCGTCCTTGATGATCTTCGAACCCCAGAGAACGACGGTGCTGTTCTGCATGGTTTTGAGGAAGGCGAAGGGGCCGACGGCGCCGGTTTCGGCGACGGTTTCGCCTTTGTAGTTGATTTCCTTCATGTGGCCGACGGGGAAGAACTTGCCTTCTTCGGCGGTACCGCCGTTGTAGGAGGTTTCCCCGCTGGCGAGGGTCGCCTTGTAGAGGGTCTCTTCCAGTTCGAAGGTGCCGGCGCCGGTCTCTTTCATCATCCAGATGCTGGCGATGCCGTCCTTGGTCAGCTTGACGAAACCGGCTTCGCGGAGGGCCGAAGAATTCCAGTCGGCGGCGGGGGTGTAGCCGGCCTCGGAAATTTGCAGGCCGCCGTCTCCGGTCATCGTCGCCTGCAGGGTGACGAAGTTGTGGTAGGGCTTGTCGCCGCCCTGGTCGGGAGCGGTGGAGAGGCCGCGGGTGAGGACGGCGATGACCAGGATGGTGGAGAAGACGATCAGCAGGCCGCCCTTCATGAACTGGACGTAGGTGGTCGAGGCCATGCCGGCGGTGGCGACGATGATGGTGACGACCACGCCGACGATGATGACGCCGGCCGCGTGGGGCAGGCCGAGGAGCGGGGTCACCAGGGTGCCGGCGCCGACCATCTGCGGAATCAGGTAGAAGACCGAGACGATCAGGGTGCTGATGGCGGCCATCAACTGGATGCCCTTGCTGTTGAATTTGGAGTCGAGGGCGTCGGTAAAGGTGTACTTGCCGAGGCGCTTCATCGGCTCCGCGACCAGGAAGAGAGCAACCATCCAGCCCGCCAGGTAGCCGATGGCGTACATCCAGCCGTCGTAACCGGCGGTCGCGATCATGCCGCAGATGCCGAGGAAGGACGCGGCCGAGAGATAGTCGCCGGCGAAGGCGATGCCGTTGGTGAACCAGTGGATGTTACCGCCGGCGGCGTAGTAACCGGCCGACGAGGTGGTGCGCCGCCCCAGGTAGAAGGAGAGGCCGATGACGAAGAGAACGAAAGCAAGAAAGAGGCCGATGGCCAACGGAGACTGTGCGTAGATCATTGGTCAATCCCTCCTTATTTATTCATGCGCGTCTCTGCCGCGGTGCAGAGACGGTTGTAGATCATGGCGAGGATGAAGGCGAAGACGATCAGGCCGATGCCGTAGATGATCGCCAGGCTGAGCCCGCCGATGGTCATTTCCATGAGCGAGGGTTTGACCGTGTTGATGAGCATGAAGCCCGCGTAGAAGAGGGTGTAAAAGATGAACATTTGCACGCCAAGGCGGGTTTTGTAGGCCGAAGCGTTGTCCTTGCCGAGTTTTACTGCTGGTCCGTGTCCCATGGTTACTCCTTGTTTGCAACGATGAAGAAAAGCCGGGTGATTTTGGTGCGAGGGCCCCGACTGCTTGCGAGGTTTTACAGATTCAGGTAAAGGATCCGCTACCGGGGTTGCTTTTGATTCACCTCCTTTCCTGGCGGATATGCCTTCCCCGAGGGCGGAGGAAGGCGGCGGAATCACCTACGATCAAACATTTTTTGATAAGTGTGGATTTTTCCAGCATCCCTTGGTAAATTTTGCCATCCATTGGGTGTTTTTGTTCGCGACATAATACGTTGTTATAAAATCATGTCAATATAATTTTTTCTGAAATATCGCACTCTATACTATGCTGCAAGGCCAACTTCTCGTCGCTTTGCGAGAATGTGGCGGATCGGGAAACAAACTGTAAATTTTCTAAAAAGGTGTTACGAAAATGCCTTCAGGCGAAACTGTTGGATAAGATTTGGTGGCAAATGGCTGTTTCGACGGGATTTTCGCGGAACGAAGGGTGGCCGCCGGACGGCGGGGATCGCCCGGAGGCAGGGTTTTCGCGAGCAGAAAACCACGAAAAGGGAAGGAGTAAGGCAGGGGATGACAAACCTCGAATACAAGGTCATCGAGGAATCGGTGGTCACCGACGAGAATCTGGAAGGGATCCTCAATTGTTGGGTCGCCCAAGGCTGGCGCTACGACGGCATGCAGTTCGCCATGCGCGAGGGGAGCAAACGGCCGGCCATGGCCTTCGTCTTTTTTACCCGGCAACGGGAGGACTGATCGTCAGTCCTCCCGTTCGTCGACATCCTGATAATATAAGGTTTTACGGGGATCGGAGGAGGGACTCGCGCCGCAGCGCCGGCAGGCCGGTTCTCCGGGATCGTCCTCGCTGACCGGGGTGGTCGGGTATTCGAGTTCCAGCGGGGTGCCGCCGCAATTGCAGAACCATTTTCGCTCAACGCCCATGGTGTCCTCCCTTTCTCGGTGAGTTCCGTTTCGCGTCGCGCTCGCCTCCCTATTATGCCGGAATTTGCCCCGGTCTCAAGTCGGGCGGGGCGTTTCAGTAGGCCAGGCCGGTTTTCTTGCGCACCTTGCGCAGGGTTTTGACCGCCGTGTGGCGGGCCTTGTCCGCCCCTTGGGCGAGGATGCTCCGCACTTCATCGGTGTCGGCCAGCAGTTCCTTGCGGCGCTCGGCATAAGGGGCGAAGAAATCCCGCACGGTGACGAACAACTCCTCCTTGACCTCGCCATAACCCATCCCCCCCGCTTCGTAGCGGCGGCGCAAATCGGCCTCCTGCTCTTTGTTCATGAACAGGCGATAGATCTGGAAGACGTTGCATTTGTCGGGATCCTTCGGCTCCTCCACCGGGGTCGGGTCGGTGACGATGCGCATGATTTGCTTGCGCAGGGCCTTTTCCTCCTGAAAGAGATCGATGGTGTTGCCGTAGCTCTTGCTCATCTTCTGCCCGTCGAGCCCCGGCACCGTGGCCACCTCCTCGTCGATTTCCGGTTCCGGCAGGGTGAAGATCTCGCCGTACACGTTGTTGAACTTGATGGCGATGTCGCGAGTCACTTCCACATGCTGTTTCTGATCTTTGCCCACCGGCACCCGCTCGCTCTGAAACAGCAGGATGTCCGCCGCCATCAGCACCGGGTAAGCGAAGAGGCCGTGGTTGGCGGCGATCCCCCGGGCGGTCTTGTCCTTGAAGCTGTGGCAACGCTCCAGCAGGCCCATCGGCGTGAAGTTGGAGAGCACCCAGGTCAGTTCCTGCAC
>CALJLX010000591.1 GCA_937982495.1 uncultured Desulfuromonas sp. | reverse complement strand
CTCCATTACTTCACCTTCACTGAAGGGGAACATGACTACCGCAACCCCGACCGTCTTCGTTGCAACACCGCCTGGACTTGGGCCTTGAACAAATATGTCGATGTCGGGGTGGAATCCCTCTTCGAGTGGAACGGCGAAAGCGAACGGAACAATCAGCGACGGGACGACTCGAAGCGGGAATGGTACGTCGGCCCGAAACTTTCCTTCAAGCACCAGCCGACGGCCATCAACGCGGGCGTGCTGATCGGCTACCCCGTCTACCGCTGGTACGAAAACCCCAAGGGCACCCCGTCGGACGGCTACCGCTTCGAGATCAAGCTGAGCAAGGTGTTCGATCTGTTCTGAAATAATTGATTCGGACATAAAAGCCAAGCGCCCCATTCGGAGTAAATCCGGATGGGGCGCTTGGCTTTTGTTGTGGATCGATCGCTTACGCCTTCGGCCCGCCGTTGTTGCCCATCATCATGGCGAACTGGAGGAGCTGCTGCAAATCCATGCCGCTTTCCTTGAGGATGCCGAGGAAAACGGGGAAGAGCTGCATGAGAAAGGCGGGATCCTTGACCGCGTCGCCGGCGAGGGGGGAGAGGGTTTCGAGCATGAAGGCTTTTTTCTGCTCGGGTTCGAGGGCGAGGACGGCGCTTTTGAGTTCTTCGACGGTCATTGGGACTCCGAAAATCAGTGATTGGTGATGGGTTGCTGGTGATTGGTCAGGATTTCAGGGCGACGCGGAAGACGTCGGCGTAATCCTCGGCGAAATGGACTTCGATCCCCTCGCGCAGGTAGTCGGGGAGTTCCTCGAAATCCTTGCGGTTGCCTTCGGGGAAGATCAGGGTTTGCAGCCCGGCGCGGCGGGCGGCAATGGTCTTTTCCTTGACCCCGCCGATGGGCAGAACCCGGCCGGTGAGGGTCAGCTCGCCGGTCATGCCGAGCTTTTTCCGCACCGGCTGGCCGGTAATCATCGAGAGCAGGGCGGTGGTCATGGTCACTCCCGCCGAGGGGCCGTCCTTGGGGGTGGCCCCGGCCGGGACGTGCAGATGGACGAAGTGGGTGTCGAAGTAATCCTCGGCGGCGCCGTACTCCTTCAAATGAGCCATGACATAGGAATAGGCGATTTCCGAGCTTTCGACCATGACCTTGCCGAGTTGGCCGGTCTGCTTGAAGCCCTTGCCCTTGCTCGGCATGGCCGTCGCTTCGATCTGCAACGTCGCGCCACCCATGCTGGTCCAGGCCAGGCCGGTGACGACGCCGGGGACGTTCTCGAAGACCTCGTCGGCGCTGAAGACCGGTTTGCCGAGGTAGGTTTCGACCTCCTTCTTGCCGATGACGATATTCTCGCTCCGGCCGCCGGCGAACTCCATCGCCGCCTTGCGCATGATCTTCTTGATGCGGTTCTCCAGGCTGCGCACCCCGGCCTCGCGGGCGTAGCCGTCGATGATGGACACCAGCGCCTCCTTGCGGATGCTCACCTGCCCTTTTTGCAGGCCGTGGTTCTTGAGCGCCTTGGGGATCAGGTAGCGCTTGGCGATCTCGATCTTCTCCTCCAGGATGTAGCCGGACAGGCGGATCAGCTCCATGCGGTCGAGAAGCGGCGCCGGGATGGTGTCGAGCTGGTTGGCGGTGGCGACGAACAACACGTTGGAGAGGTCGAAGGGGACATCCAGGTAGTGGTCGCGGAAGCTGCCGTTCTGCTCGGGGTCGAGGACCTCCAGCAGGGCCGAGGCCGGATCCCCCTGATAGCTGGCGCCGATCTTGTCGATCTCGTCGAGCATCAGCACCGGGTTGGCGGTGCCGGCGCTCTTCATCGCTTGGATAAACTTGCCGGGCATGGCGCCGATGTAGGTGCGGCGATGCCCCTTGATCTCGGCTTCGTCGCGCATGCCGCCCAACGAAAAGCGGTAGAACTCCCGTCCCAGGGCATCGGCGATGCTCTTGCCGACCGAAGTCTTGCCGACCCCGGGGGGGCCGACCAGGCAGAGGATCGAGCCGGAGATGTCGCCTTTGAGCTTGCCGACGGCGATGAATTCGAGGATGCGCTCCTTGACGTCGTCGAGGCCGTAGTGGTCGCGGTCGAGCATTTTGCGCGCCCGGTCGAGCTTGTAGCTGTCCTTGCTGAACCTGCCCCAGGGGAGGATGGTCAGCCACTCGAGATAGTTGCGCGTGACGTTGTATTCCGGCGACGACGGCTCGATCAGTTGCAGCTTCTCCAGTTCGTCGTCCACCGCCTTCTGCGCCTCGGCATTGAGCTTGAGTCCTTCCAGCCGCTGCCGGAACTTCTCGATCTCGGTCGTCTTGCCCTCCTTTTCCAGCCCCAGTTCTTTTTTGATCTCCTTGAGCTGGGCCTTGAGGAAGAACTCCCGCTGCTGGGCCGAAACCTTTTCTTCGATCTGCTTGGTGATCTTGGTCTGCAGGCGCGAAACCTCCAGTTCCTTTTTCAATGCCACCAGCACCCGGTCGATGCGCCGGCGCACGTCGAAGGTTTCGAGAATCCCCTGCAGTTCCTGGCCGTCGGCACTCGTCAGGTTGGCGGCGAAATCGGCCAGCCGCCCGGGATCGTTCATGCTCGAACGGTTGAGAAAGAGTTTGATTTCCTCCGAATAGAGGGGATTGATCTGCACCAGCTCCTTGAGGGTGGCGATGATCGCCATGGAATAGGCCTTGAGCTCGGGATTGACCGAAAGCTCGGCGCCGTAATGGTAGCGCGCCCGGGCGAAGAGCCCCTCGGGGGTTTCCGTCAACTCCTCGATGGCGAAGCGTTCCAGGCAATTAATGAGAAAGTGGATGCTGTCGTCGTCGGTATGGATGACCTTGACGATCTTGCCGACCACGCCGATTTTGTGCAGGTTTTCCGGCGAATCCTCCCGCTCCAGGTCGCGCACCATGACCAGCCCCAGAGCCTGGGACGGACTCTCCAGGGCCTTCTGCACCGCCTTCACCTGATGGGGACCGGTGGCCGCCATGGGGATGAGCAGGCTGGGGAAGGCCGGCCGCGGCCGCAGGGGCAAGATCGGCAGCCCGGCCGGGAGAATGTCGGCGGCCAGCACCAGTTCGGAAGGCTGGGGGGGCGGGTCGGGGGTTTCGGGATTGACTTCGGCGTCGATCGGTTCGTCTTTATCTTCTGCCATGAATATGTCCGCTCCTTGATTTTCCCAGTGTTCGCCGCAAGCTAATCATTCCGGCGGGATTTGTCAACGGTTGGACCCGGCATCGATAGGGTTTGGCGATTGGCGCCGTCTGTGAAATAATGCCCGCCGCACGTACATCCGACTCTACCGGGAGACCTTCATGACCGAGCAGCCTCGCCGTCTTTATCTCATCGACGGCTCCAGTTATATCTATCGTGCCTACTTTGCCATCCGCCATCTCTCCAATTCCAAGGGCTTCGCCACCAACGCCGTCTTCGGCTTCATCAACATGCTGCTCAAGGTGGTGCGCGAGCACGCTCCCGACCATCTGGCGGTGGTTTTCGACGCCAAGGGGCCGACCTTCCGCAAGGAGCTCTATCCCGAGTACAAGGCCAACCGCACGGCGATGCCCGAGGATCTGGTGCCGCAGATCCCCTACATCAAGGAGGTGGTGCGGGCCTTCAACATGCCGGCCATCGAGAAGGCGGGCTACGAGGCGGATGACATCATCGCCACCCTGGCGAAAAAATTCGCCGCCGAGGGCCTGGAGATCACCGTCGTCACCGGCGACAAGGACCTGATGCAGATCGTCTCCGAACGCATCCGCCTGCTCGACACTATGAAGGATCAGATTTCGGGGCTGGAGGAGGTGGCGGAGCGTTTCGGCGGCACGCCGGACAAGGTCATCGAGGTGCAGGCCCTGGCCGGGGACAGCTCCGACAATATCCCGGGGGTGCCGGGGATCGGCGAGAAGACGGCGGTCAAACTGATCCGCGAATTCGGCACGGTGGAGAACCTGCTGGAGCGCAGCGGCGAGGTGAAGGGGAAGCTGGGCGAGAAGTTGCGGGAGTTCGCCGAGCAGGCGCGGCTGTCGAAGCAACTGGTGACGCTGGTCGACGACCTGCCGCTGGAGCTCGATTATTCGAGCTTCACCCTTTCCGAACCGAACCGCGAGGCGCTGACCGCCCTGTTCAAGGAACTGGAATTCCACAAGCTCATCCAGGAATTTTCTACGGAAACCCGCGCCGACGGCAGCGGTTACCGGGGAATCCTGGATGCGGCCGCTCTCGATGAACTGACGGCCGAGTTGCGGCGGGCCGGACGCTTCGCCTTCGACACCGAAACGACCAGTCTCGATGCGGTGCGCGCCGATCTGGTCGGACTCTCCTTTTCCGTCAAGGAGAAAGAAGCCTGGTACATCCCCGTCGGCCATCGCTACCTGGGCGTTCCCGAACAGCTCGACCGCCAGCGGGTGCTGGACGCGCTGCGGCCGCTACTGGAAGACCCCGAATTGTTCAAGATCGGCCAGAACCTTAAGTACGACTTGCTGGTGCTGCGCCGGGCCGGGATCGAAGTCAGGGGGCCGTTCTTCGACACCATGATCGCCTCCTATCTCGCCCAGCCCGCCGCCAAGAGTCACGGCATGGACGCCCTGGCCAGCGACCTGCTCGGCCACAAGACCGTCAGTTACGCCGAGGTGGCGGGCAGCGGCAAGAAGCAGATCGGCTTCGCCGAGGTCGAGGTGGAAAGAGCCATCCACTACGCCGCCGAGGATGCCGACATCACCCTGCGTCTGGAGGCAGTGCTCGAACCCAAGTTGAAGGAAATGGAACAGCGCCGGCTTTTCGATGAGGTGGAAATGCCGCTGGTCGAGGTGCTGACGGACATGGAATGGGCCGGCATCCGCATCGACAGCGACTTTCTCGGGGCGCTGTCGAAAGAGATGGAAGGGAAACTTTCGGCCCTGGAACGGGAGATTCACGAACTGGCGGGCGGCCCCTTCAATATCGCCTCGCCCAAGCA
>CALJLX010000590.1 GCA_937982495.1 uncultured Desulfuromonas sp. | reverse complement strand
CCCTTGACGCCCTGATGGCACAACTCACCCAGAAGGCCGGAGCCGGTGTTGCCCGAGCCGAAGCAAAGAAAGGAACGAAGATCATGACTCTCGACATGCTGAGAGCGGATCATCCCGACCTGGTCGAGGCCCTGGTCGCCGAAGCCACCGAGGGGATGATCTCCGCCGAAAACCTGCAAGACCAACTTGCCGCCGCCCGCGCCGAAGCCATTACCGCCGAGCGCGAGCGTATCGCCGCTATCGAGGCACTGGCCATCCCCGGACATGACGCCCTGATCGCGCAACTCAAGGCCGAAGGCGCCAGCGCCGACGAAGCCGCGATGAAGATCATCGGCGCGGAAAAACAGGTCCGTCAATCGGCCCTGGCCGCGATCGAGCAGTCCGGCTCCGTCGCCGTGCCGCACGCCGAAGCGCAAGGAGGGTCCGGTGTTGACCCGTCCGCGCCCCTTGAAGACCGCGCCCGCGCCGAGTTCGACCGGGATGCCGATCTTCGCGCCGAATTCGGCGGCCGGTTCGAGCCGTATCTGGCCTATCGCAAGGCCGAAGACTCCAAGCGCGCCCGCGTGCTCGGCAAGAAATAACCATCATCTCAAGGAGATTTGACCTATGACCACCAGAGCAACCGACATCGCCCGCGAGTTTCAGCTTGGCGATCTCGAAGATTAACCCGTTATCGCTTCAGACATCATCTATGAAGGCAGCGCCGTCGGCGAGAACGCCAGCGGTTACGCCCGCCCCCTCGTCGCCGCCGACCCGTTCCTCGGCTTCGCTCAGCGCAAAGCCGACAACTCCGCCGGCAGCGCCGGGGACATTAACGTCACCGTCCGCACCCGGGGCAAAGTGGTGTTGCCCATCGCCAGCATCGCCATCACCGCCAACGACCGCCCGGCTGTTTACGCCAGCGATGACGACACCTTTACCCTGACCGCGACCAGCAACAGCCTTATCGGCTATGTGTTGCGCTGGGTTTCCTCCGGCTATGCCGTGGTGGAGTTCGACGCCGCCCTGTGCAAAGCCGCGCTGCAAGCCTAACACCCTGACCTAAAGGAGATACCGACATGGGTGCATCATCGCTTTCTAGCCGAGCCATCATCGGCGAATTCTATAACAGCCTTGAGCAGGACATGGGCAACAGCTATGTCCCCGCCATCACCAACCTTTTCGAATCCAACCAGGAATCGGAAACCTACAAGTGGCTGGGCATGGCCCCCGCCATGCGCGAATGGGTCGGCGGCCGCCTGGCCAAAGGCTTCCGCGAAAACGGCATCACCATCACCAACAAGACCTTCGAAGCCACCATGGAAGTCTTGCTGGATGAGATCCGCCGCGACAAGACCGGGCAGGTCATGGTCCGCGTCCGCGAAATGGCGCAGCGCACCAACGCCCATTGGGCCAAGCTCGTCTCCACCCTGCTCATCGCCGGGGAAGCATCGACCTGCTACGACGGTCAATACTTTTTCGACACCGACCACAGCGAAGGGGACAGCGGCACCCAGAGC
The DNA here is from genome assembly GCA_937982495.1 of uncultured Desulfuromonas sp. Taxonomy (GTDB): domain Bacteria; phylum Desulfobacterota; class Desulfuromonadia; order Desulfuromonadales; family Trichloromonadaceae; genus Trichloromonas. Next base: position 4,513 of record CALJLX010000590.1, on the reverse strand, counting down.
AACGACATCAGCGTCGACATCACCACCACCACGGCGCCGACCGCCGCCGAAATGGAAACCGGCATTCTGAAGAGCATCGAGCAGATTCTTGGGTTCAAGGATGACCAGGGCGAGCCGATGAACGAATCCGCCCGATCCTTCCTGGTCATGGTGCCGGTGCCGTTTATGAGCGCCGCCGCCGCCGCCATCGGCAGCCAGATCGTCGTTGGCGCCTCGAACAACATCAACAGCAACCGCATCATGACCCTGGGCAATATCGGCGGGTTCAACGTCGAGCTGGCCGTCAACGCCCGCCTGAGCTGGACCACCAAGTTCGCCACCTTCCGCACCGACGCCGAGACCAAGGCGATCATTCGGCAAGAAGAAGAAGGCGTTACCGTTTCGGCCATCGCCGAAGGTTCCGAGCTGGAGTTCCGCGAGAACAAACACCAGTACGGCGTCAAGGCCATCCGCAACGTCGGTTACGGCTACTGGCAGCGCGCCTGCCTGACGACCTTCACCTAAGCCTGACGGATTGGAGGTCGCATGAACACCTTTTGCGCTCTTGCCGTGGTCAACATTCACCCGGGCTCGGTTCTGCTTCTTTCAGCGGACCAGGCCGCGCGCCGGGTTTCTTCCCTGGACGACCTCGGCGACGGGCTCTATCTGGTGAAAGCGCCGGTGCAACTCAAGGCCGGCGAGGTCTTCGGCTACGACGGCGATCTGAACAAGGCCATGGCCGAGCAAATGATAAAAGTGAACGAGCCGGTTAAGACCGGACGCAAGCGCACCAAATAACCCCCCTTGGCGGGGGGCCTCTCTCTCCTTGAGCCCCCCGCATTTTTTAAGGATGCCCCATGGCCTACGCCACCCTGGACGATCTGCTTGCTTACGCCTCTGCCGATGAGCTGACCCAGCTTACCGGCTACGACGTATTCGAGCCGGATGCCGATATTGTCGCCGCCATTTTGGATGATGCATCGGCGGAAGTCGACAGCTATCTGCCGGGCGGGGTGACCGTGCCGGAAGGGTCGAAAGCCGTGCGCCGGGTCTGCTGCTTTTTGACCCTGTTCCACCTTTACGCCCGCAGCTCGCAACTTGTCCCGAGCGAGGCCCGGCAGCAGCAATTCGACCGGGCCAATCAATGGCTGTTCGAGCTGGCCATGGGAACGGTGACCCCCTGATGTATGCCGATTTCGAAGACGCCATCCTTGCCGCGCTCGAACCGCTAAAGGGCACCACCGTCGGTGTCAAGACGCTGAAAACCTACGGCGGGGAGTTTTCCGCCGACAGCTTCGGGCAGTTCCCCATTAACTACCCGGCCGTTTTCGTCTGCGTTTCGGCGATGAACAGCGAGACGGCAAACACCGAAGACCGGCGGGAACTCACCCTGGACGTTTACGCCGCCGCCACCGATCTGCGGGGCGAGAAGTCCGCGCGCCGGGGCGCCCTCGGCAGCGTCGGCGCTTATGCCGTCATCGAAGCCGTCCGCTCGGCCCTGAACCGTCTCATCATCCCCGGCGCCGGGCGCGTGCAACTGCGCCGCGAATACCTGATGGGTTACAGCAAAGCCGCCGGGCTCTGCGTGATCCAAGCCGAATACTCACTTAAATACAACCAATCGATAGCAGCGGAAAGGAGCTGATACCATGGCTGACAGTTTTTTGGGGTCTGGTGACCTCTATCTCGACCGGCTCACCGATGCCGGTGTCTCGCAGGGCGCATCCATCGCCGGCGCCTGCACCAAGTTTGAACTCATCCCCGAATCCGAGATCAAAGAGCAGACCGGGCGCGGCCGGGACAACTATGGTCAGGTCATCGCCGCCGCCACCATGCCGGGGAAAACGACCATCAAGCTGACCCTCAACCAGCTTGACGCCGAAAACCTCGCCATCGCCTTCCTTGGCTCGGCGACTGATGGCGGGCAGACCGCCGGCAGCATCTCCGCCGTCACCCCGGCGGAAGTCACCGCCCATCTCGACAAGTGGGTGGAAATCGGAAAAGAGGCCGTTTCCTCCGTCGTCGTCAAAGACGAAACAGACGCGACGACCTACACCGTCAACACCGATTACGTCGTCAACGCCCGCCTCGGCCTGATCAAAGCTCTTTCGACGGGCTCGATTGGCGAAGGCGACACCATCAACGTGTCGTGCTCCTATGCCCAGGTCGACTGGACGCTGATCACCGGCGCCGATTCTCCCATCATCCGGACCCGGCTGGTGCTCGACGGCAAGAACTACGTCAACGGCCGCAACTGCAAAGTCGTCGTCAAAGAAGCGCGCCTCAAGCCTTCGACCGCCGTCGACTTCCTCTCCGAAGACTTCCTTCCGCTGGAACTGGAAGGCGTTTGCGAGATCCCCACCGGCGACACCACGCCGCTGGAAATCGTCTACTACGACGCTGTTTGATCATCGTTCGCATGTGTGACGTAGGGGCGCAGCATGCTGCGCCCCTACCTTAGAACCACTACCGGGGGAACTGTGAAACTCTCGAAGATCATCACCATCGACGGCCGCGACATCACCTTGAAAGAATTGACCGTCGAAGAGATTTGCAACTGCATGGACGCCGTGACCAAGGGCAAAAAGGTCGATGAGCTGGATGTGATCATGGACGGCCGTTTGCCGGCCGAGGCCGTGGTGAGATCCTGCGCCATTGACCGCGCCGAGCTGCGCGCCCTGACCCCGACCGCTCTCGAACCGATCTGGGAGGCGGCCGCCGAGGTAAACCCTTTTTTTGCCCGGATGGTGGCCAAGCCGGAAGCCCCAGCCGAGAACCCTTCCGGCAGTCCATCGAAAAAGCCTGTGAATTCCTGATCGCCAACGGGCATCAACGGCCCTGGGAGTATGGTGGAAGTTTTTTCTTGAGGTGCGTCAAGAGCCATGGCAGCGGAAAATAAAATCGACCTGTTGATTGCCGCACACACAAAAGAGGCTGAAGCCGGGCTTATGCGTGTCCATGATCGTTTACAGGCGATTATCCCCACCACCGAAAAAGCCGCCGACAACTTCCGCGCCGCCTCCAACGCGCTGGACGTCAAGCCCATGCGCCTGGTCTCGCAAGAGATCAACAGCCTCCGCGAGCACTACGAGCGCCTTTCATCCTCCGGGCTGCTCTCCCAACGGGAGCTAGCCCAAGCCGCCGAAAATCTGCGCATCAAAACCGCCCAACTACGGGGCGAATATACCGACACGAACACCGCCATGCAGCAGGGCGCAAACGCTGCCAGTAATTGGGCCACGAGTATCAAACAGGTTGCCGCCGCTTACGTCGGCTATCAGACCGTTACGACCGTGGTACGGAGCATCGTCGAAGCCACAAAAGAGGCGGAACAAAGCCAATTCAATCTGCAAGCCTCGGTCAAGGCGGCCTCTCGCGAATTCGGCAACACCGGCACCTTGGATTTCTGGCAGGGCAAGGTGAAAGAGATGTCCGCCGCGCTCAAGGTCTACAGCGAAGCCGACGTTGCCAACGCCATCAGCCGCACCGTCGACATGACGAAGCGCCTGGGTATGTCCAGTGAGCAGATGGAAGAGCTGATCAAGCGCAGCGCCGACCTTTCCGCCGGAAAGACCGACCTGCAAGGGGGCATCGAGCGCGTCACCGCCGCCCTGCGTGGCGAGGCCGAATCCGCCGAATTCCTCGGCCTGACCCTCAACGAGACGTACATTTCCGCATGGCACGAAGCGCACAACGCCCACGGCCGCGCCTGGAAAGATCTGACCGACCTCGAAAAAGCCCAGGTCCGGTACAACGTGTTTTTAGAGCAGTCCGCCGAAATGCAAGGCCGCGCCGCTGACAGCGCCAACACCTTCTCCGGCGCCCTGGCCATGGTCAAGACCGCCGTCGCCAACAGCATCGCCAACAACCAGAATCTCGCCGCCAGCCTTTCCGGCGTGGCGAACATCACCCGCGAGAACGCCGACACGATAGGGGATATGGCCTCGGCCATCGCCACCGCCATTGGCGAGACAATCAAGTTTGTCGTCGAAAACAAGAACGTCGTCGCCGTCCTCGCCGGAGCCGGGGGCATGGTCGCCGCCGTCGGTGCCGCCGTCAATGGTTTGACATCGCTGAACGCCGCCATCGGTCTGATCAAAAAAGCGAAGATGGCCGCCACCTTCGCCGAAGCTGCCGGGGGCTTGTCGACCATGGCCGGAGCTTCGACCGGCGCCCGCACCGCCCTGGATGGACTCTCCGGCGCCGTCGGCACCCTGGGCAAGCAGAAAACCCCCGACATCATCAGCAGCGCCCCTGGCATCAACGCCGCCCTGATTGCCCGCCTGGGTCTTTACGGGCTGATGGCCGCCGAGATCTACGCCATCGCCAGCGCCTACAACGCCATGCGCGACGCCCAAGCCGAAGCCGAAGACGCCGCCAACCGGCTGTCCCTGGCCCAAGCCAACGCCCAAGGCATCGCCGACGCCGCAGCTCGATCGACGGGCCTGCAAATCACCAGCATCGAAGAGTTGAACCGCCTGCTGCGGGATGGCGCCGTGGTGCGGGATGAGGTGGCGGGGCAGTATCTCACCCT
>CALJLX010000589.1 GCA_937982495.1 uncultured Desulfuromonas sp. | reverse complement strand
TTCATCCTTGCCCGGAGTTGCCTGAAGCGCATGTCGTATCTGGTACTGGCCCGCAAATGGCGCCCCCAGACTTTCGCCGACCTGGTCGGCCAGGAGCACGTCAGCCGCACCCTGGCCAACGCCATCCAGGCGGGTCGGGTGCACCATGCCTTTCTCTTCACCGGCGCGCGCGGGGTCGGCAAGACTTCGGCGGCGCGGATCTTCGCCAAAGCTCTCAACTGCGAAACCGGCCCGACCGCCACCCCCTGCAATGTCTGCCCTTCCTGCAAGGAAATCACCGCCGGGCAGAGCGTCGATGTCTTCGAAATCGACGGCGCCTCCAACACCGGCGTCGACGATGTCCGCGAACTGCGCGAGAACATCCGTTATCTCCCCTCCCGTTCCCGCTTCAAGATCATCATCATCGACGAAGTGCACATGCTCTCGATCAATGCCTTCAACGCCCTGTTGAAGACTCTGGAAGAGCCCCCCGATCACGCCAAGTTCATCTTCGCCACCACCGAACCGCACAAGATTCCGGTCACCATCCTCTCCCGTTGTCAGCGCTTCGATTTTCGCAAAATTGCCTTGCCCAAGGTGACGGCACGTCTGCGCGAGATCGTCGATGCCGAAGGTATCCGCATCTCCGACCGGGCTCTGGGTTTGGTCGCCCGGCGCGGGGAGGGGAGCATGCGCGATTCGCTCTCGACCCTCGACCAGGTGATCGCCTTCTGCGGCGACGAGGTCGCCGATGACGACGTCCAGGGGTTGCTCGGCATGGTCGACCGGCGACTGCTGCTCGACGTGCTGGAGGCGCTGGTCGAGCGGGACAGCCGGCGGGTGCTCGACGCCGTGCGGCGGGTGGACGATCTCGGCCATTCCTTTCGCCAGTTCTGCCAGGAGCTGGTCGATCTCTGCCGGGCGTTGATTCTCTGCCAGGTGCTGGAAGACCCGTCCGATATCCTCTCCCTCTCCGGGGACGAGATCGCTTTGCTGCAACACCTGGGCAAGGAGATCGCCGCCGAGGATGCGCAGCGGGCCATGACCTTGTTGATGAAGACCGAGGGGGAGCTGGTCGCGTCCTCTTTTCCCCGGCTGACCATGGAAATGGCCCTGGTGCGCCTGACCACCCTGCCGCCGAGCCGGGATTTGGCCGGTCTGGTGCGCAAGCTCGACGAGCTGGAGCGGCGACTGGCCGCCGGCGGCGCCCTGCCGGCCGCCGCGCCGACGCCGGTGCCCCGGAGTCCGTCGGTGGGAGTGCGGGAGGCCGAGGCGCCGCCAAAAAAGCCTGAGGCCCCGGCTGCTCCCGTCGCGGATGGCGGCGGCTGGCCGGGGCTGGTCGCCCAGGTTCGTTCCCGCCGGCCGATGATCGGCTCCCTGCTCGAACACGGCAGTCTGCTGCGACAGGAGTTGCCGCTGTTGGAAATCGGTTTCCCGGCGGGTTCTTTCCATCTCGAACAGCTGCGGGATAGCGAAACCCTGGCCGTTCTCACCGACATCGCCGGCGACTATTACGGGCAGGCGGTGACCATCCGCGTGTTGCCGATCGAGGCGGGAAGGAGCCAGGCGCCTCCCTCCCTGCTCGAAGAGCGCCAGGCCAAGGAGACGGATCGCCGCAAACGACTGCGCGAGGATGCCCTGGCCCACCCCATGGTGCAGGCGGCGGTCAAGGTCTTTTCCGGGGAAATCCGGGACGTGCTGCCCATCGATAAAGGTTACGTATAGGCGGATCGATCACATTCACCGGCGCCGCCGGCGCCGTGGCATTCAACCGATCGTTTAAATAAGCGATAGCAAGGAAGGAGCGGACAATGTCCAAAGGTCTGGGAAATATCATGAAGCAGGCGCAGTTGATGCAGCAGAAGATGACGCGCCTGCAGGAAGAGTTGGGGGAGCGGCAGGTCGAGGCGACCGCCGGCGGTGGGATGGTGCACGCCGTGGTCAACGGCAAGCAGCAACTGCTTTCCCTGAAGATCGAAAAGAGCGTGGTCGATCCGGAGGATGTGGAAATGTTGCAGGATCTAGTGCTGGCCGCCGTGAACGAGGCGATCAAAAAAAGCCAGGACATGATGCAGGCGGAGATGGGCAAGATCACCGGCGGCATGAATATCCCCGGACTTTTCTAGCCGACCGATGCCTGCCCTGCTTGCGTGTCCCGAGTATGCCGCCGTTGGAGATTCCACCGGCGGTTTCTTGTTTGATGCTTCGGGCGGCGGGGCGGTATTTTTACTTTTTCTAAAGCTTGTTGTGAAAAAGTTTGATGACCTTAAAATAAATAAAACGCTATTTTAAACACTTGGATTTTCGAAGAAAGTCATGATAGACTCCATCCCGTCGCTCACCCGGCTGATCGCCGAACTGGCCAAGTTTCCCGGAATCGGTCGCAAGACCGCGACCCGGCTGGCCTTTTATCTTCTTCGGCAGACTCCGGGGGAGGCCGAGGCGCTGGCCGCCGCCATTCTCGATCTCAAGGCCAGGGTCCGCTTCTGTTCCAGCTGTTTTCACATCACCGAGCATGATCCTTGCGCGCTCTGCACCGATCCCGGGCGCGACGATTCTCTCCTCTGTGTCGTGGAAGAACCGCAGGACCTCATGGCTGTCGAACGCAGCCGTTCCTTTCGGGGCAGGTACCATGTGTTGCATGGCGCCCTCTCGCCGCTGGACGGTGTCGGCCCCGAGAACCTGCGTATCACCGAACTGCTGACCCGACTCAAGGATGGGCGGGTGCGGGAAGTGCTCGTCGCCACGAACTTTTCCGTCGAAGGCGAGGCCACCGCTCTTTATCTGGCTCAGTTGATCCGTCCCCTGGGCGTGCGGGTGACGCGCCTGGCCTACGGCATCCCCTTGGGCAGCGACCTGGAATATGTGGACGAGGCCACGGTGCATCGGGCGGTGGAAGGGCGCCGGGACCTCTGACTTCCCGGATGTTTTTTCATTTTTCTATACCGTTGTTTGTCCTCTCCCTTGGCGAACGTCCCGGGAAGGACATTAAAGATTCGCGCAGGCTGTACCATTGATGGTTTCTAGAACGCGGTGGCGGAATCAAGGCGGATGCCGCCGCCGAAACTTCTCGCTTGAAGAGAATCAAGACAGAAAAAGGAGGAAAGTTCATGT
>CALJLX010000588.1 GCA_937982495.1 uncultured Desulfuromonas sp. | reverse complement strand
TCCTCTTCGAGCATGGTCGCGAACATCAGTACGCCGGTGAGGGGATTGTTGATTTCGTGGGCGATCCCCGCCACCAACTCCCCCAGGGAGGCCAGCTTTTCCGAGCGCAGCAGCTTCGATTGCATGCGCTGGATCTTTTCGGTGCGTTCCGCGACCCTGGCTTCCAGGGTATTGGCCCAATCCCGGCTCTCCTCCTGGGCGATTTTCAGTTTCCCCGTCATGTTGTTGAAGGCTTCGGTCAGTTCCCCCAGTTCATCCTTGGGATAGGTCGCGACCCGGGTGGAGAGATCCCCCTGGGCCACGCGTTGGGTCTGTTCCAGCAGATTCCCGACCGGCACGTTGATCAACTGGTGGGTCAGCATCGACAAACAGGTACCGAGGATCAGAAGGAGCACCAGGGTGAAGACGACGATGTTGTTGCGATAGGCGGCGGCCGTTTCCCGGACGCCGCCGAGATCCACGTGAACGTCGAGGATCCCCAGCATCTGCGCTTCGGGCGCATGAAAGTGGCATTGGGCGGTGTAACAGCTTTCCTTGTTGAGAATTTCCTTGGTGACGCCGAGCAGTTCAACGCCGTCGCGGTTGACGAAGATGCGACTGCGGTCCATGGAGGAGGCCTGAACCAGGGTGGTTTCCCCGATATGGCAGCCGCTGCATCCTTCCGAGCCGCGATCGACGCAGGTGCCGATCTCCTCCTTTTGGGTCGAGAAGTTAATGATGCCTTCCTTGTCCAAAAGGCGGATGCGGTTGACCCCTTTTTGCGAGGCGACCTCATCGATCATCTGATAGACCCGCTCGCGATCATCTTCGAGCATCTGGTAATGGGTGGTGCGGATGATGGTCTCGCTCAGGTTGTCGACATCCTTAAGGGCCTCGTCCATGAACATGTTGGTCAAGGTTTCGACATTGAGGAAGGCGTACATGATCATGGTCGCCAGGAGCACGGCTCCCATGACGATATTGTATTTGTTGATCAGCTTGAGGCGCACGGAATATCCTTGATTAAAATCTAATGAAAGAAAAGATTAATCAGGATTTTATGTGATTTTTCGGGGAAATGCAAGCCAGGGAAGGAGGTTCAGGCAATGATTACAAATTCCATCTCAAATGGACGGGATAAGGACTTGAAATCCTTTGCCTCGCCCCATCATTGCCGGAAGCGTGTCGGACAAGGGTCGGAGCCCTCTGAATAACACGTTGATTTTTCTTGGGTTGTTGGGTATTATCGGGGCCATTGTGTGCCAGTGTCATGCATTTGACTAAGCATCGATCCTGCTGTCTCGATATAAAATGAAGAATTTCATAGGGTTCGCGGAGGTCCGCAGTCCTAGTGGGGGGATCCGGCTTTGTCTGGGGTGTTCGGGCCGGGGTCGCTAACCAAAATGTGCCAAGGGATTTCATGATGTCCGAATCGATGCGCAGCATTCTGTTGGTGGATGGCAACCGCGAGGCCAGGGAAGGTCTGGCCGTCATGCTCCGCAAACACATCGGCTGCGTCGTGCTCGAAAGCCAGTCCCCGGCGGAGGCGCTGGAAGCCTTGCAGGATCAGGACATCTCCTTGGTGATTACCGATCTCTTTGCCCCCCGGCAGGGCGGAATCGACCTGCTGAAACAGGTGCGGGCCGACCATCCCCAGGTGGCCGTGATCGTCAGCGTGCCCTACGGCGACCGCGACTCGGTGGTGGAAGCCCTACGGCGCGGCGCCATATTCTATATCCATTCTCCCTATGATTTCGAGGAAGCGGTGATCGCCACTGCCCGCGCCCTCGAACATCGGGATCTTCTGGTCCACCAGCAGAAACGCAGTCCCAAGATCAGTAAGAGCGACGGTTTTCATGGCATTATCGGCCAATCTCCGAAAATGCTTCGGCTCTTTTCGATCCTGGAAAAGGTCGCCGAAGACGGCGAAAGCAACGTGCTGATCCACGGCGAAAGCGGCACCGGCAAGGAGTTGGTCGCCCGCGCCACCCATGCCTACAGTCCGCGCAAGGGGAAGAATTTCGTCCCCGTGAACTGCGCGGCGATCCCCGATGAACTGCTGGAAAGCGAACTTTTCGGCTACGTCAAGGGCGCCTTCACCGGCGCCAACCAGTCGAAGATCGGCCGCATCCAGTACGCCGACGGCGGGACCCTCTTTCTCGACGAGATCGGCGATATGAAGCCGTCTTTGCAGGCCAAATTGTTGCGGGTTATCCAGGAACGGGAATTCGAGCCGGTGGGTGGGGTCAAGCCGGTGTCGGTGAATGTGCGTATTG
>CALJLX010000587.1 GCA_937982495.1 uncultured Desulfuromonas sp. | reverse complement strand
TGGTATTGCTGGGGATGACCTCGGCGGGGTGGGGGGCGGATCGGTTTGTGGGGGATACCGCCATTTATACCGAGCCGGGACCGGCTTCGGTGCCGGCGGCGAATCTGTTGTTGTTGATCGAACAGGGCGTTCCCGCGGAACTGTTGCGGGAATCCTTACCTCTGGCCCTGGCTCCCTGGCGTGACCGGGTGCGGGCCGGGTTGATGGTCTTCGGCGGCGCCGAACTGGGCGGACGCCTGCTCTTGCCGGTGGCGGATCTGGCCGGGGAGGAGGACTGGCGGCGTTTCAACGAATGGTTGACGCTTCTGCCTGAGCAAGAAATTCTCGAAGAGTCCCCTTCGGCCCTGGCCGAGGCGTTACTTGACGGGATTTTCTATTTCGACCGGGAGCGGCCGGCGTCCACGGCCCCGGTATCGGGCGCGGAATTTTCGGCCTCTCCCATCGAAGCGGCCTGCCAGAAAAACATCTTCATTGTCATCGCCCCGGGAAGGGGCGACGGAGTGGTGGCGGAGCGAACCGATCATCTGGTCTTGACCGACGGTGACGGTGACGGCTATGTCGCCGATGAGGCCGCAGCCCAAGCCTACGCCGGGGATCTCGCCGCCGACTGGGACGACCGGCAGAATCTTCGCACCCATGCCCTGGCCCTGGCGGGGGAAAACGCGTTGCTGCGCGCCGTCGCCGAGGATGGGCGGGGGCTCTACCGGAACGTCGCCAATGCCGCCGAAACCGGCGCGGCCCTGGGGGAAATGCTGGCCAATCTGACGGCGGAAGTGGCTTCCTCCTTTACCACGCCGACCCTTTCTTTCGGCACGGGGGTGTCGACCGCCGCCCCAGCCCGCATCTACCTGAGTTCTTTCCAGCCACGCAGCCAGAAGCCCTGGCTCGGCAATCTGAAAAAGTACGCCGTCGACGGCGAGGGACGCATCGTCGACCGGAACGGCGCCGCCGCTCTCTGTCCCGATGCCCGGGATGCCGGTGCCTGCGCCGGGACGGCGGCGGGGGATTTCAAGCCGGACTCGGTCTCTTTCTGGAATTCTCGCGGCGACGGCGGTGTCGTCGCGGCCGGCGGCGCCGGGGAGGTGCTGCTTTCCGGGGAGGAACGGCGGCTGTACTCGAACCTGAGCGACCAGGCCGATCTTACCCACAGCGCCAACGCCGTCACGGCGGCCAACCTGAGCCCAGCCAGGCTCGGTCTGAGCGATGCCGGGGCGGCCGGACGCCTGCTCGCCTATCTGCAGGGCGCCGATGCCTTTGACGAGGACGGCGACGGACTGCTGAGCGAGACACGGGACTGGCTGCTCGGCGATCTTCTTCATGCCCGGCCGACGGTGGTGCCGTACCGGCGCTTTCCCGCAAACGCCGAAGCCGAGAGCGACCCGGCGCAAAATCGCACACTGATTTTCGTCGGCGGCAACGACGGCATGCTCCACGCCTTCCGCGACGCCGATGGCGCGGAGCTCTGGGCTTTCATCCCCGATGTGCTGTTGCCCGAGCTCGCCGGATTGGCCGGTGTCGTGCACGGCTACTTTGTCGACGGCACGGCGGTTCCTTTCATCTATGACCGGGACGGCGACGGCAACATCGGCCCTGGCCCCGAGCAGGAGGCCGACGATCGCGACCCGGCGGGAATGATCGATGATGGTGCCGATGATCGGGTGATTCTCCTCTTCGGCCTGCGCCGGGGAGGCGGGGCCTACTATGCCCTCGATGTGACGGTGCCGGAACGCCCGAAGTTTCTCTGGAAGTTCGACCGGGAAACGGTCGACGGCGACGGCCGGGCGCTCTTTCCCGAGTTGGGTGAGAGCTGGAGCGAGCCGCGCCTGGCCCGGGTCCGTATCGACGGAACAGTCCACGATGTCGCTTTTATCGGCGCCGGCTACGATGTCGCCGAGGACGGTCGTTACGGTCCCGTCGCCGACTTTCCCCAGCCGAATGTCCCGGCGGTCGGGGCCGGGGCGATGACGAGCGCCGGCCAAGTCGGCGCGGATCAGGCGATTACCTCGGGGCGCGGGGTCTACGCCTTCGCCGTGGCGACCCGCGACGCCCGGGGCGTGCCGCTGATCGCGAGCGCGCCGGAGCGGATCTGGGGCTGGACGGTGCTGAACGATGCCCGACTCGATCGGTCGCTCCCCGGGGAGATCACCGTCCTCGACGGCGACGAGGACGGTTTCGCCGACCGCCTCTATGCCGTCGATCTGGGAGGACGGCTGTGGCGCTTCATGGTCGGGGAGGCCGATCCGGCGAACTGGTCGGGGACACTGGTTTTCTCGCCCGACCCGGCGGCCGGGCGTAAGGCTTTTCCGGGCCTTTCCCCGGCCCGTTCCGGCGACCGCTGGCTTATCGCCTACGGCAGCGGCGACCGCGCCCATCCCCTGAATACGGCGGTGACCGACCGCTTCTATCTCATTCGTGATCAGGGCTTGAGCGATGCCGAGCCGATTGCCGAAAGCGCCCTGATCGATGTGACCGGCGACGCCCTGCAGTTGGAAGACAACGACGAAAACGCCCGCGGCGAACTGCTGGCAGCTCTGCTCGCCGAGGATTGTCCCGGCTGGCGGATCTCCCTGGAGCGGCTCGATCAGGCCGGTCGGGCGGGGGGCGAGAAAGTCTTGGCCGCGCCTTTGATCTTCAACCGGGTCGTCTATTTCACCACCTATATGCCCGATGCCCCCGAGGCGCTGCCGCAGCTCCCCTGCGTCGTCGGCAATCCGGGGAGCGCGCGACTCTACGCCGTCGACTGGCGCACCGGCGAAGCGGTCCTCAATTTTCATCCCGAGAACGACGGGGAAGGGGAGGAGGCCGTCAATCCCCGGGCCCTCGGTCCTCGGCGCGAGGTGCTGCGCCGCGCCGATCGGGGGACGGCCCTGGGCGCCGGGCTGCCGGGCGGGATCGTCACCCTACTGGATGGGCCGGGGGCCGAACTGCTGGTTGGCGCCGGGGAGGGGCTGCACCGCCGGGCGGCGACATCCGGCGGGATGATTTTCCCTCTGTACTGGCGCCAGTGGTGAGGCGAGAAATGAGACGCGAAGGGGGTGGGCGCGGGCGGCAAACCGGTTTTTCCCTGCTCGAACTGCTCGTCGCCCTGGCCCTGGTGGGAGTTCTGGCGGCCCTGGGCAGTTTCGGTTTCCGTCAATGGCAGCAATCCTTGCAGGTGCGCGGTTGCGCCCGCGAGGTGGCGTCGCTGCTGCGACTCGGCCGTTCCCAGGCGGTGGCGAGCAATCGCGAGATCCGCGTCAAGGTGCTGCCCCTGGGGGAAGCGCCCGGGGCGCGGCCGCTGCTGTGGTTGCAGCAAGGCAATCTTTCCCGGGGAAGTACCGCCTGGCTCGACCGCCCGGGGCCGCGGGTCGAGTTCCCCGCCCGGGTCGAACTGGGGCTGACCCAGGATTGCCGGATCGAAGCCGGACCGGGTTATCTCTCCTTTAATCCCGACGGGTCGAGTAACGCCCTCTACCTGTGCCTGCAGGAACGGGAGGGGATGCAACCGGCGCGGCGGCGCTACGCGGTCGGGGTCAGTCATGCCGCGACCGGCCGGATCTGCGTGCTGCGCTGGAATCCGGCCACGGCCGGCTTCGAGTAGCCTTCCGGTTTTTCCCTTGCAACCTTTTGACCGATTTAAGTATAGTTAACCTTTGATTTAATCCGGTCAAGGGAGCTTTTGATGGCTAAAATCGTCCCCTTTCGGGGGCTGCGCTACTCCGCCAAACGAATCGCCGATCCCGCCCTGGTGATGGCGCCGCCTTACGATGTGATTTCGCCGGCCTTGCAGGAAGAACTTCATCAGCGCCACGAGAACAATATCGTGCGCCTGCTCCTCGGCCGCATTTCCCCCGAGGATACCGTCGAGGACAATCGCTACACCCGCGCCGCCGCCCTCTTGCGCCAGTGGCGCCTGGACGGGATCCTGAGCCGCGACCCGGAGCCTTCCATCTATCTCTACGATCAGGAATATGCCGCCGAGGACGGTCAGCAGCTGACCCGGCACGGCATCATCGCCCTGGCGCGCATCGAAGAATTTTCCACCGGTCTGGTCAAGCCTCACGAAAAGACCCTGTCCGATCCCAAAGCCGATCGCCTGGCCCTGCTCAAAGCCTGTCAAGCCAATCTCAGCCCGGTCTTTTCCCTCTATTCCGATCCCTGCTGCGTCCTGGAAGTGCTGGCGAAAAAGGAGAAAAGCCGGCCGCCCGAGGTGGAAGTTCGGGACGACGACGGGGTCCGGCACCGCTTGTGGCGTTGTCCCGATGCCGCCCTCATCGGCAAGGCCCAGGCGCTGCTCGACAACAAACCGCTGGTTCTGGCCGACGGCCACCATCGCTACGAGGCGGCCATCGCCTATCGCGACCACATGCGCCGGCTGCATCCCGATTACACCGGCAAGGAGCTTTTCAACTACGTGCTCATGTGTCTTTCCAATATGGAAGACAAGGGCATGCGCATCTTTCCCGCCCATCGCCTCGTCAGCGGCCTGACGGGTTTCGATCCGGCGACTTTTTTCGCGCGGCTGGCCGACTATTTCGACATCGAAAGCCGGCCGTTCGATGCCGCCGACGCGGCTCAGATCGCTGCCCTGCGTACCCATCTGAGCGACCTGGGGAGCAGCCGCCACACCCTGGCTCTCTTCGCCGGTGACGGCATGATCCATTACCTTTCCTTGCGGGATGAGGCGGTGATGGACGGGTTTTTCGACGCCAAGACGCCCAAGGTTCTGCGCACCCTCGATATCTCCATTCTCCACGGTCTGCTCCTCGAACGACTGCTCGGGATCGCGCCGGACGATGCCGAGCGGCTGCGCTACATCCGCGGGATCGACGAAGCGCTGCGCCTGGTCGCGGCGAACGGCGCGCAATTGGCCTTTCTGGTCAATCCCACGCGCATGTCCGAGGTTCGCGACGTCGCCAACGCCGGCGAGAAAATGCCGCAGAAATCCACCTACTTCTACCCGAAAATCCTCTCCGGAATGGTCATCAACCCCATCGAGTGACGGGCCGGTCACGGCCCCTCCAGGACGGACCGCCGATGTCTCTTACCGCCGACGAACTCCTCGACTATATTGCCCGACAAGCCCGGCGACCGCTGACCGAACGGGAAATCCTCGCCGGTTTCCGGTTGCGCCGCGACGAACGCCGCCGCGCCCTGGAACTGCTGGCCGGCCTGGTCGAACGGGGGGCGCTGATCCGCCACCGCAACGGTCGCTACTCCCTGCCGCGCCAGGTCGATCTGGTGGTCGGCCCCATTTCCCTGCATCGCGACGGCTACGGTTTTGTCTCCGCCCCCGAGCGCCAGTCCGATGTCTTCGTCCCGGCCCGCTATCTGCGCGAGGTCATGGACGGCGACAAGGTGGCGGTGCGCATCGAGCATTCCCCCCGCGACGGCAAGCCCGAGGGGCGTCTGGTGCGTATCGTCGAGCGCGGGCTGCGGCAAGTCATCGGTCGCTACGAGGCGGGGCGCGGCTTCGGCTACGTCGTCCCCGCCGATCCCCGCTTCCGCCACGACCTCATCATCCCCGATCCGGGGCCGCTGGCGCCCCGTGCCGGACAGATGGTGGTGGCGCGCATCGACAGCTTCCCCAGCACCACCCGCGGCCCGGAAGGGACGGTGCTGGAGGTGCTCGGCGATGCCGACGATCCGCTGGTGGAGATTCTCGCCGTCGCCTACAAACATCAGTTGCCCCACCGTTTTCCCGAGGCGGTTCTTTCGGCGGCGAGCCGGGTGCCGACGGCGGTGACGGAAGCGGATCGGGGCGGGCGGGTCGATCTGCGGGAGCTGCCGCTCGTGACCATCGACGGGGAGACGGCCAAGGATTTCGACGACGCGGTGGCGGCCCGGCGCGAAGAGGGGGGAAACATCCGCCTCTGGGTGGCGATCGCCGATGTCGGCCATTATGTCCCCGCCGGCGGGGAGATCGACCGCGAAGCCTTCGAGCGCGGCACCAGCGTCTATTTCCCCGGCCACTGCCTGCCCATGCTGCCCGAGGCGTTGAGCAACGGCATCTGTTCCCTCAACCCCGACGAGGAGCGCCTGGCGATGACCGCCGAGCTGCTCTTCGACGGCCAGGGGCGGCGGCTGGAGAGCCGCTTCTATCCGGCGCTCATGCGCAGCCGGGCGCGGCTCACCTACACCGAGGTGCATGCCATGCTCGAACTGAAGGAGCCGGCGACCCTGGAGCGTTACGCGGCGCTTCTTCCCGATCTGGAGGTCATGGCGGAGTTGGCCGGTCGGCTGATCGAGATGCGCAAGCGCCGGGGGAGCCTCGATTTCGATCTGCCCGAGGCCGAGGTGGTTCTCGGGCTGACCGGCAAGCCGGAAAATATCCTCCGCGCCGAGCGCACCTTCGCCCATCGGCTGATCGAGGAATTCATGCTCGCCGCCAACGAGGCGACGGCGTCCTTTCTCCACGAGCGCCAAGCGCCGGTGCTCTACCGCATCCATGAACCGCCCGATCTGGAAAAGCTTCAGGAGTTCCAGGCTTTCGCCGCCCATTTCAACTTCGGTCTGAAACTCTCGGAGACGGGGGTCGACGCCCGCGAGTTGCAGAAACTGCTGGCCGAGCTCCAGGGACGGCCCGAGGAGAAGCTGCTCAACAACGTCCTTTTGCGCAGTCTCAAGCAGGCCCGCTACGCGCCGGAGAACGTCGGGCATTTCGGGCTGGCCGCCGAACTCTACTGCCATTTCACCTCGCCCATCCGCCGCTATCCCGACCTCATCGTCCATCGCCTCCTGCGCGAGGTGCTGCGCGCCGGCCAGTTGGGCGAGGAACGGACGGCGACCTGGACCCGGTATCTGCCGGGGGCCGGGGAGCGGACGTCGATGTGCGAACGGCGGGCGATGGAGGCGGAACGGGAGATCGTCGCCCTGAAGAAGTGCCAGTTCATGCTGCCCCGCCTCGGCGAGGAATTTTCGGCCCTGGTTTCGGGGGTGCGTCCTTTCGGTTTCTTTGTCGAGCTGGATGATATTTTTGTCGAGGGGCTGGTGCATATCTCCAGTCTGGAAGACGATTTCTATCATTACGAGGAAGACTTGCAGCGTCTGATCGGCGAGCATCGGCGGCGGATTTTCCAGGTCGGCCTGCCGTTGCGCGTGCGCTTGAACCGGGTCGATCTGCCGCGCCGGGAGATCGATTTTGTCCTGGTGGAGGAAGCGACGGCCGCGACCGTGCCCCCCGCGCGCCGACCAAAGGCCGTCGTACGGAGGGAAGGCAACCCGAAGGAGCGGACGGGAAAAAAAGGGGGAACCGCCGGCCGGCGCAAGCCCCGGGCGAAGAGGTCGGATTCGTGAAAATCATCCGCGATCTTCAGGCCCTGACCGTTCCCCCCCGGGAAACGGTGCTGACCATCGGCAATTTCGACGGGGTCCATCTCGGCCACCGGGAAATCTTCCGGAGGGTGGTGCGCAAGGCCCGTTCCATCGGCGGGACGGCGGCGGTGCTGACCTTCGATCCCCATCCCCTCAAGGTCCTGGCTCCCGAGCAGGCGCCGAAGATGCTCAACACCCGCGCGGAAAAGGAGCTGCTCATCGCCGCCTCGCGCATCGACCTGCTCGTTTGCCTGCCCTTTACCCGCGCGCTGTCCCGGTTGACCGCCGAGGAATTCGTTCGGCAGATTCTGGTCGAGAAACTCGCCGTGCGCCACCTCATCGTCGGTTACGACTATGCCTTCGGCCGGGGGCGCCTCGGCAATATCCGTTTTCTGCAAGAGCAGGGGCGGGAACGGGGCTTTACCGTCGAGGTGCTGGAGCCGCTGGCCGAGCATAACGTGGTTTACAGCAGTTCGTTGGTGCGCAACATGATCAGCGCCGGCGATGTCGCCGGGGTGGTGCGTTTTCTCGGCCGCCACTATACGTTGGAAGGGGTGGTCGCCCACGGCGCCGAACGGGGACGCAAACTCGGCTTTCCCACCGCCAACCTGGTGACGGAGAAGGAACAACTGCCCATTCCCGGCGTCTACGCGGTGAAGGTCCGGCGCGGCCGGGAACTGTACGACGGCGTGCTCAATATCGGCTGGAATCCCACCTTCGGCAACCAGGAGGTGACCGTCGAAGTGCATCTCCTCGATTTTTCCGGGGATCTCTACGGCGAGACGCTGCGGGTCTACTTCTATCAGCGCTTGCGCAACGAAAAGCGCTTCCCCTCGGTGGTCGAGTTGAGCCAGGCCATTGCCGCCGACATCGCCGCCGCTCGGGAGATCCTCGGTCAACGGCGACTGGTTACTTACCGGGAATATCTCGATTCGATCACCGAACCGGAACCGCCCGATTCGGGATTGGGGGAATGGCATGAAGATTAGCGGAACCACCCGAATCCTCGGGATTTTCGGCGACCCGGTGAAACATTCCCTGTCGCCGCTCATGCATAACGAGGCGTTGGCGCGAATCGGCTACGACGCCGTCTACGTCCCTTTTCATGTCCTTCCCGACGACCTGCCGAAGGCGGTCGAATCGATACGGATTCTTGACTTGCTTGGTGTCAATTTGACCGTCCCCCACAAGGAACGGGTCTGTGCCCTGCTCGACGAGATCGATCCCCAGGCCCGCCTGATCGGCGCCGTCAACACCGTCGTCAACCGCCAGGGGCGACTCATCGGTTACAATACCGACGGAGTCGGCTTTCTCCGCTCCCTGGCCGAGGATCTCGGCTTCAACCCGGCGGGGCGGCGCATTCTTCTGCTCGGCGCCGGTGGTGCCTGCCGCGCCGCCCTGGTCGCCTTGGCCCAGGCCGGAGCCGGGGCCGTCGTCGTCGCCAACCGGACTCCGGAGCGCGCCGCGGCGCTGGTGGAGGAGTTTCGGCCGGTCTTTTCCGGCACGTCGTTTGCAGGTTGCAGTCTGACCGAGGGGGCGTTGGCCATGCATCTGCCCGAGATCGATCTTTTGGTGAATACCTCGGCGCTGGGGCTCGGGGGGGAGTCTCTTTCCGGTTTCCCCTGGGAAAAGCTTTCCGCTTTCGCGGTGGTATACGATATGGTCTACGGCTTCGAGCCGACGCCGCTGCTGCGCGAGGCCGCCGGGCGCGGGCATGTCGGGGCCGACGGTCTGGGCATGCTGGCCGCCCAGGGGGAAGCGGGATTCCGTCTCTGGACCGGCCGGACTCCGCCATCCGGCGTGATGAAAGCGCGACTTTTGGCGGCGGTCGCCGTTCGTTAGCTCTTTTTTTATGAAATTGCCGGTCCTGTCCGGCCGACTTTGCGAGGAGTTGTCCCTTGTCGACGATCAAAGGCAACCGTCTGGGTGAACTGCTGGTGCGCAACCGGCTGGTCACCGAGGAACAACTGAAAAAGGCCCTGGATCTTCAGAAGAACGAAGGCTGCCGGCTGGGTGCCGCCCTGATCAAGCTCGATTTCATCAAGGAAGACGAACTCGCCGCTTTTCTTTCCCGCCAGTACGGCGTCCCCTCCATCAACCTTTCCGAATTCGAGATCGATACGGCGGTCATCCGCCTGCTCCCCGCCGAAGTCGCCCAGAAGTACCAGATCATCCCCATCAACCGCGCCGGTTCCACCCTGATCGTCGCCATGAGCGACCCCTCCAATATCTTCGCCATCGACGACATCAAGTTCATGACCGGCTATAATGTCGAGGTGGTGGTCGCGCCCGAGGCGGCGATCAAGAAGGCGATCGACAAGTATTACGACCAGAGCGCGACCTTCGCCGATGTCATGGAGGATCTGGACGACATCGATCTGGAGGTGGTGGACGAGGCGGACAACGTCGATGTCCGCGATCTGGAAAAGGCCAGCGAAGACGCTCCCGTCGTCAAGCTGGTCAACCTGATTCTCACCGACGCCATCAAGCGCAACGCCTCGGATATTCACATCGAACCCTACGAAACGACTTTCCGCGTGCGTTATCGCATCGACGGCGTGCTTTATGAGGTGATGAAGCCGCCGATGAAGCTGAAGAACGCCATCACCTCGCGGATCAAGATCATGGCCGAGATGGACATCGCCGAACGCCGCCTGCCCCAGGACGGACGCATCAAGATCAAGCTCGGCGCCGGCAAGGATATGGACTACCGGGTCAACTGCCTGCCGACCCTCTTCGGCGAAAAGATCGTTCTGCGGCTGCTCGACAAATCGAACCTGCAACTCGATATGACCAAGCTCGGCTACGAACCCCAGGCCCTCGCCTGGTTCCAGGAGGCGATTCACAAGCCCTTCGGCATGGTCCTGGTCACCGGCCCGACCGGCAGCGGCAAGACCGTTTCCCTCTATTCGGCCCTGGGCGAGCTGAACAAGGTCACGGAAAACATCTCCACCGCCGAGGACCCGGTGGAATTCAACTTCGCCGGCATCAATCAGGTACAGATGCACGAGGAGATCGGCCTCAACTTCGCCGCCGCCCTGCGCGCCTTTTTGCGCCAGGACCCGGACATCATCATGATCGGCGAGATCCGCGACTTCGAAACGGCGGAAATCGGGGTCAAGGCGGCCTTGACCGGACATCTGGTGCTGTCGACCCTGCATACCAACGACGCCCCGAGCACCATCAACCGTCTGCTCAACATGGGCATCGAGCCCTTTCTGGTCGCCTCGGCGGTCAACCTGATCACCGCCCAGCGCCTCGGCCGGAGGGTCTGCGCGGCCTGCAAGCAGCCGGAGGATATCCCCAAACAGGCGCTGATCGATGCCGGGGTCTCTCCCGACGAGGTGGATGAATACGTCTGCTATCGTGGCGTCGGCTGCCCGATCTGTAACAATACCGGTTACAAGGGGCGGGTCGGCATCTACCAGATCATGCCGATGTTCGAGGAGATCCGCGAACTGATCCTGGCCGGGGCGAATACCGCCGAAATCAAGCGCGAGTCGATGCGCCTGGGGGTCAAGACCATGCGCCAGTCGGCCCTGACCAAACTCAAGGAAGGCGTGACCTCCATGGAGGAGGTTTTGCGCTGTACCGTTGCCGACAACTGACGACTTTTTTGATTGAAATAGCCCTGGCCGCGCCGGCGGCTTTTTACTGACGAGGTGTGACGCCTATGGTAAGCATGCATCAGCTTTTGAAAACGATGGTCGAACAGGGGGCCTCGGACCTGCACATTTCCACGGGCACCGCGCCGTTGGTGCGCATCGACGGGGAAATGGTCCCCCTCAAGCTGCCCCTGTTGCAGCCGGCGGATACCAAGCAACTCTGCTACAGCATCCTCACAGACGCCCAGAAACGCAAGTTCGAGGAGGAAAACGAGCTCGACCTTTCCTTCGGCGTCAAGGGACTCTCCCGGTTTCGCGGCAATCTCTTCATGCAGCGCGGCGCCGTGGCCGGTGCCTTCCGGTTGATCCCCTACCAGATCAAGACCTTCGACGAACTGGGACTGCCCCAGGTGGTGCGCGACATCTGCAAGAAACCCCGGGGGCTGGTACTGGTCACCGGCCCGACCGGTAGCGGTAAATCGACGACCCTGGCGTCGATGATCGATTCCATCAACAGCGAGCGCGCCGAGCACATCATCACCATCGAGGATCCCGTCGAATTCCTTCATCCCCACAAGAAGTGCCTGGTCAACCAGCGGGAAGTCGGGGCCGATACCCAGTCCTTCAAGAAGGCCCTGAAATACATCCTGCGCCAAGACCCCGACGTCGTGCTCCTCGGCGAGATGCGCGACATGGAGACGATCGAGGCGGCGCTGACCATCGCCGAAACCGGCCATCTCTGCTTCGCCACCTTGCACACCAATTCCTGCGTGCAGACCATCAACCGTATCGTCGACGTCTTCCCCACCAATCAGCAGCAGCAGGTACGCACCCAGCTCTCCTTCGTCCTCGAAGGGGTTCTCTCCCAGACCCTGCTGCCCAAAGCCAGCGGCACCGGGCGGGTACTGGCCCTGGAGGTGATGGTGCCGAACATGGCGATCCGTGCCCTGATCCGCGACGACAAAGTGCATCAGATCTATTCGCAGATGCAGATGGGGCAGGACAAGTTCGGCATGCAGACCATGAACCAGGCGCTCTTCATGCTCTACCACAGGAAGCTGGTGAGCATGGAGACGGCGCTCACCCGCTCCTCGGAGCCGGAGGAGCTCAAGCAGATGATCGCCAATCCGGCGGCGGTATTGCGCCGCAATGTTACCGGCGGCGCTCCCGTGCCGCAACGGCAGTAGCTCGATCGTAACGGGCGCGGCGCTAGGCCGCCCGCCCTGAACCCATCGGTGTTTCAAGACGAGGTGTAGTTATGGCGAAGTTTTCCTGGGAAGGCAAGAATCGCGCGGGACAGGTGCAGAAGGGAGAGATGGAAGCGCCCAACGAGGCGGCGGTCAATGCCCAGTTGCGCCGTAACGGGATCATGCCGACCAAGGTCAAGGAGCGGGGCAAGGGGTTCGATGCCGAGCTGAAGATCCCCGGTTTCGCGCCGAAGATCACCACCAAGGACCTGGTGGTCTTCACCCGCCAGTTCGCCACCATGATCGATGCGGGTCTGCCCCTGGTCCAGTGTCTCGATATCCTTGGCCGCCAACAGGACAACAAAACCTTCAAGGGGATCCTGGTCAACGTCAAGGAGGCGGTGGAGTCCGGCTCGACCTTCGCCGAGGCCCTGAAGAAGCACCCCAAGGCCTTCGACGACCTCTATGTCAACCTGGTCGCGGCCGGTGAGGTCGGCGGTATCCTCGACACCATTCTCAACCGTTTGGCCGCCTATATCGAGAAGGCGCTCAAACTGAAAAAGCAGGTCAAGAGCGCCATGACCTATCCGACCACCATCATCGGCATCGCCGTTTTGGTCATCGCCGTCATCCTGGTTTTCGTCATCCCCGCTTTTGAAAAGATGTTCGCCGATTTCGGCGGTTCGTTGCCGATGCCGACCCAGGTCGTCATCAACATGAGTAACTTCATCCAGAAGTACATTCTTGTCATCATCGCCGGCATTTTCATCACCATCTGGGGTGTCAAACGCATCTACCGGACCAAGGCGGGGCGGGCGGCGATCGACAAGTGGGCCTTGAAGGTGCCGGTCTTCGGGATTCTCATCCGCAAGGTCGCGGTTGCCAAGTTCACCCGCACCCTGGGGACGATGATCTCCAGCGGCGTGCCGATCCTCGACGGTCTCGACATCGTCGCCAAAACCGCCGGCAACAAGACCGTGGAAACAGCCATCTACAAAGTGCGCCAGAGCATCAGCGAGGGCAAGACCATCGCCGAGCCGCTGGAGGAGTCGGGGGTCTTCCCGCCCATGGTCTGCCAGATGATCGCGGTCGGCGAGCAGTCCGGCGCCATCGACACCATGCTCAACAAGATCGCCGATTTCTACGATGATGAAGTGGATGACGCGGTGGCCAACCTGACTGCCATGATGGAGCCGCTGCTCATGCTCTTCCTCGGCACCACCGTCGGTGGCCTGGTCATCGCCATGTACCTGCCGATTTTCAAACTGGCCGGCACCGTCGGCGGCTGATGCGGAAACTTCTGGAGATCCTGCGCCGTCCCCGCCCGAGTCGAGTGGCCAGGAGTCAGTTGCGCTGGTATCTGCTGGTTCGGGCGCTCATCATCGCCCTCTTTCTGCTCGGGGCCGTGGTCTACCAGTGGCATGGACGGGGTCTGGCCCTTTCCCCGGTCCTGCTCGCCCTCTATCTCCTGGGGGGATTGTGCGCCGCGCAGATTGTCCTCTCGTCCCTGCTGCTGCCGCGGGTGCGGCGCACCCGGCTCTTCATCCAGGGGCAGGTCGTCTGGGATCTGCTCCTGGCCACGGCGCTGATCTACGTGACCGGCGGCATCGAGAGCCTTTTTTCTTTCCTCTACATTTTCGTCATCATCGGCGCCAGCCTCTTTTTCGGTCGGCGGGACATTTTCTTCGTCGCCTCGGCCTCCGCCATCCTCTACGGCAGCCTGCTCGATCTGCAATACTATGGCTATCTCCCTTTTTTCGGGGGATTGGGTCTTGCCCAGCGCGTTGACGGCAACGCGGTCTTTTATTCGGTCTTCGTCAATGTTCTCGCCTTTTTCTGTACCGCGCTCTTCAGCACGATCCTGGTCGATCGCCTGCGACGCAGCGAAGCGGCCCTGGAAAAGCGCGAGATCGACTTCGAAGAGCTGGAAAACCTCAACCGAACCATTCTCGCCAATGTCACCAGCGGGCTGATGATCGTCAACCCCGAGGGGCGTATCCGTTCCTTCAACCAGGCGGCGGGGAGGATTTCCGGCCTTTCCCTGTCCGAGGTCTACAATCGAAACCTGTCTGAGCTTTTCCCCGATTTTCGGGTCTTCGATGAAAAGGGTTTTGTCCTGGTCAACCGTCGCGAGGGGGGCTTCGTCACCGCCGACGGGCATACCCTGA
This sequence comes from uncultured Desulfuromonas sp., assembly GCA_937982495.1. Lineage (GTDB taxonomy): Bacteria > Desulfobacterota > Desulfuromonadia > Desulfuromonadales > Trichloromonadaceae > Trichloromonas. Next base: position 370 of record CALJLX010000587.1, on the reverse strand, counting down.
CCCTTGGCTACGCCTCGTCCTTGCTGCGCGATTCCCAGGGAAAGATTCTCGGCCTGCTCGTCGCCTTTCAGGATCTCACCGAATTCAAGCTGATGGAAGAGCAGCTCAAGCGCGCCGACCGCCAGGCCGCCGTCGGTCGAATGGCTTCGGGCATGGCTCATGAAATCCGCAACCCCCTGGCGTCCATCAGCGGCAGCGCCCAGTTGCTCCTTGAAGGCGGACATCTCACCGAGGCGGAACAGCGCCTGATGAAGATCATCGTCAAGGAGGCCCAGCGGCTCAACGTGCTTCTCACCGATTTTCTCGTCTATGCCCGGCCGCGCCCGGCGCAGCGCATGCCGGTCGATGTCGCGCGGCTGCTCGACGAACT
>CALJLX010000586.1 GCA_937982495.1 uncultured Desulfuromonas sp. | reverse complement strand
CCGTGCGCGTTCCCACCCCGAACGTGTCGCTGGTCGACCTGGTGGTGGAAACCGAAAAGGCGACCAGCGTCGCCGAAGTCAACGCCGCCCTGAAAAAGGCCGCCGAAGGGCCGCTCAAGGGGATTCTCGAATTCTGCGAGGAACCGCTGGTTTCCTGCGACTTCAACGGCAGCCCGGCCTCCTCGACGGTCGACGCCGATTCCACCAACGTCATCGGCGGCACCCTGGTCAAGGTCATGTCCTGGTACGACAACGAGTGGGGCTACTCCAACCGGGTACTCGACCTGGTCAATTTCATCGCGGCCAAGTAACCCCTCTCCGCCAAATTCACAAAGGGCAGGATCGCTTGATCCTGCCCTTTGTTTTACCCATCCCCCTTGGAGACTTCACGATGTTCAGCAAAGTGACCGTTCAGGATCTGGATCTCAAAGGCAAGCGTGTCTTCTGCCGGGTCGACTTTAACGTCCCCCTCGACGACCAGGGCAACATTACCGACGACACCCGGATCGTCGCCGCCCTGCCGACCATCCGCCACGTCGTGGAGCAGGGCGGACGCCTTATTCTCGCTTCCCATCTCGGTCGCCCCAAGGCTCAGGTCAACGCCAAGTACAGCCTGGCGCCGGTCGCACCCTACCTCTCCAAACTTCTCGGCCGCAAGGTAACGATGGCGCCGGACTGCATCGGTGCGGAAGTGGAAAAGCTGGTCGCGGCCATGCAGGACGGCGACATTCTGTTGCTGGAAAATGTTCGTTTTCACGCCGGCGAGGAAAAGAACGATCCCGCTTTTGCCGCGCGGCTCGCGGCTCTTGGCGAGATCTACGTCAACGACGCCTTCGGCGCCGCCCACCGCGCCCACGCCTCCACCGAAGGGGTCGCTCGCCTGCTCAAGCCCGCCGCCGCCGGCTTTCTCATGGAGAAGGAACTGCGCTATCTCGGTCAGGCCCTGGCCGCGCCGAAGCGGCCCTTTGTCGCCGTGCTCGGAGGGGCCAAGGTCAGCGACAAGATTACCGTCATCGAGAACCTGCTCGGCAAGGTCGATGCGCTGCTGATCGGCGGCGGCATGGCCTACACCTTCCTCAAAGCCCAGGGCATCGCCGTCGGCAAATCCCTGGTTGAAGAAGACCGTCTGGATCTGGCTCGGGAACTGCTGGCCAAGGCCGAGTCCCGGAAAGTGCGCCTGCTCCTCCCCGTCGACCACGTCATGGCCGCCGAGTTCAAGGCGGACGCCGAAGCGGTCGTATCCGAGGGCGGCGCCATCCGTGACGGATTGATGGCCCTGGACATCGGCCCCCAAAGCATCGCCGCCTATACCGAGGTCCTGAAGAAAGCCGCCACCGTCGTCTGGAACGGCCCGATGGGCGTCTTCGAATTTCCCGCCTTCGCCGCCGGCACCATGGCCGTCGCCCAGGCTCTGGCCGAAACGGATTGCCTTTCCATCATCGGCGGCGGCGATTCGGTGGCGGCCGTCAACCAGTCGGGGCTGGAAGAGCGCATGACCCACATCTCCACCGGCGGCGGCGCCTCCCTGGAGTTCCTTGAAGGTCGGGAACTCCCCGGCGTCACCGTCCTCACGGATAAAGTTTGATTGATTATGGAGCCGGGACTACAACCGGCCCCCTCCCCTTCCCCAAGGGATATTTCACGGAGGATTTTTCATGCGCAAGCCCATGATCGCCGGCAATTGGAAGTTGCATAAAACCATCGGCGAAGCCCTCGACCTGGCATCCGCCCTCAAGCAGGAGACCTTGGAGGTCGAGGATATCGACATCGTCATCGCCCCGGTCTTCACCTCCCTGGCCAAGGTCGCCGAGCAACTGGTCGGCTCGACTATCGCCCTGGCCGGACAGAACTGCTATCCGGCCGCCGCCGGCGCTTTTACCGGCGAGGTCTCCCCGGCTTTGCTGCGGGACGCCGGTTGCCGTTACTGCATCGTCGGCCATTCTGAACGGCGTCAGCTTTTCGCCGAGACCGACGCATTCATCAATGAAAAAGTACGGTCCCTGCTTGCCGGAGGACTGGGTGTCATCTTCTGTATCGGCGAAACCTTGGACGAGCGGGAAGACGACCGGATGTACGAGGTGCTCGCCACCCAGGTGCGCGAAGGCTTGCGGGAGATCACCGCCGAGCAGATGTCCCAGGTGGTGGTCGCCTACGAGCCGGTCTGGGCGATCGGTACCGGAAAAACCGCCAGCAACCAGCAGGCCGAGGAAGCCCATGCCTTCATTCGCGGCCTGCTTCGCGGCCTGTACAACGAAGAAGTCGCCGAGAACACCCGCATTCTTTACGGCGGCAGCGTCAAGCCGGACAACGTCGACGGCCTGATGGCGCAGATGGATGTAGATGGAGCACTGGTGGGCGGCGCCAGCCTCAAGGCCGAGGACTTCCTGCGGATCATTTGCTTCCGGCGGAGCCCCTCCACGGAAGATTAATGCTTTGCGGAACACGCGAATCGTGATAGCATTACCGGTCTTGTTTGAACGCCATCTCAAGGAGCTGAACCAATCATGACCACTTTTCTTATCGTGCTGCATATCGTCGTCTGCCTGGCCCTGATCGCCATTGTCCTTTTGCAAGGTGGCAAGGGCGCCGAAATGGGTGCCTCCTTCGGCGCCGGCGGCAGCCAGACGGTCTTCGGTGCATCCGGCGGCCAGAGTTTCATGGGCAAACTGACGGCGACGGCGGCCATCATCTTCATGCTGACCAGCCTGACCCTCGCCTACTTCTACGGCCAGCCCGGCGGCGGCAGCATTATGCCCTCCAGCGTCGTGACCGCGACCCCTCAGACCGAGCCCGTTGGCGCCGCCGTACCGGCAGCGGAATCCGCCGTCGCCCCGGCCACGGAAACGACCGCATCGGATGCCGCTCCCACGACCGGCGACGCCCCTGTGCAGGCCAATCCGGCCGCGGAAAAAAATTAACAACACGCCGATTTAATGTTGACACAAACAGCCTGAATCAGTATAAATACATCCGCTTCGCCGAAGTGGTGGAATTGGTAGACACGCCATCTTGAGGGGGTGGTGGCCAACTGGTCGTGCGAGTTCGAGTCTCGCCTTCGGCACCAAAAAAACAGAGCAACCCGCGATCCCTGGTCGCGGGTTTTTTTGTGCAAAAGACGCATTCAAGATAAAAAAGTCCCGCCGCCCCGCTACAAAAAGAAAACCGCTTTTGATGAGTGCGGGCTGTTAATTTTACCTTGATTTCCACTTAAGCCTTTAGTAGTATCCCCACATTGCACCCCTGGTTCCCCAAAAAAACCAGGGGTTTTAGCCCCGTGATACCCCTCCTTCACGGGGCATTTTTTTGTCCGCCACCCGACATCCCCTTCCCTTGCCAAAGCCCTCCCTGCTGCTAGACTCATGAAAACCATTTCTCCTGGAGTCGGCATGCCTAGATCCCCTCACGATCCCCAGGTTATCTCCAAGGCCGCCATCGTCAATCGCCTTGCCGAGGAAAAGAGCCCCTACCTGCTCCAGCACGCGCGCAACCCCGTCCATTGGCAGCCCTGGGACAATGCGGCCTTCGTCCTGGCCCGGGAAAGCAACCGGCCGGTCTTCCTTTCCATCGGCTACGCGACCTGTCACTGGTGCCATGTCATGGAACGGGAATCCTTCGAGGATGCCGAGGTCGCCGAGTTGCTCAATACCTGCTTCATCCCGGTTAAGGTCGACCGGGAGGAACGCCCCGACATCGACCAGACCTACATGACCGCCTGCCAGCTGATGACGGGCCAGGGAGGCTGGCCACTCACTTTGCTCCTGACCCCGGAAAAGGAACCCTTTTTCGCCGCGACCTACCTGCCCCGCGAAAGCCGCTCCGGCCAACCGGGATTGATTTTTCTGCTGCGTCGGATCGTCGAAGCCTGGCGCGGGGACGAATCGGGAATTCGTCACAGCGCCGGGGAACTACGCCAAGCCCTTGCGAAAATCCGGGAACCGGGACGAGAGACACAACCCCTCAACGATATGCCCCTGCGCCGCGCGCTGGAAGAATACCGCCGGGAATACGATGACGTCTGGGGCGGTTTCGGCGCGGCCCCGAAATTTCCCGCCCCCCACAACCTGTCCCTGCTTTTGCGATTGGCGCGCCGCTTTGGCCATCCCGAGGCGAAGACGATGGTTCCGCACACCCTGCGCGCCATCCGGCACGGGGGCGTTTACGACCAGATAGGACACGGCCTGCATCGTTACGCCGTCGACCGTAAGTGGCACATCCCGCACTTTGAAAAGATGCTTTACGATCAGGCGACCTTCATTCTCGCCGACGTGGAAGCCTACCAGGCCACCGGCGCCAAGGACCTGCTCGCGTCGGCATGGGACACCGCCGGTTATCTTCTCGCTGAACTGGTTGACGACCAGGGGGGCTTCCATTGCGGCGAAGACGCCGACTCCGAAGGGGCCGAGGGAACCTATTACCTCTGGCGGAAAGAAGAGATCGAGGCCATCCTCGGCCCGGAGGAAGCCGCGCTTTTTTTAACGGCCCATGCCCTGGAAGGGGAAAAGAGCCTGGGTGGGGGAATGGTTCTTCGACAAAACCTCGCCCCCGAAACGCTTGCGACATCCTTCAACCTTGACCCGGAGGCCCTGGCGGCCCGCCTCGACCATGCCCGGCGAAAACTTCTGCAGGAACGGCGGAAACGGGTGCGCCCCTTGCGGGACGACAAGATTCTCGTCGGCTGGAACGGACTGGCGATCGCCGCCCTCGCCCGACTCGGCGCCGTGACCGGCGACGCCGGACCGATTCGGGCAGCGCGCCGCGCCGCCGGTTTCATCGAGACGCACCTGCGTCGAGCGGACGGCCGCTTGCTGCGCCGCTGGCGGGAGAATCAGGCGGCGATTCCCGGTTTTCTCGAAGATTATGCGTTTTTTGCCTGGGGGCGGCTGGAACTCTTTCTGGCGGATTTTCGCGTGGACGATCTGGATGCGGCCCTGACCCTGACGGAAGAGATGCTGGAACTCTTCGATGACGGCCAAGGCGGACTTTTCGATGAAGCAGGCGATGCCGAGAAAATCCTTGACCGTTCCCGAAATCTCATGGACGGCGCCCTCCCTTCGGGTTCGTCCGTCGCCGCCGCCAATCTCCTGCGCCTGGGCCGTCTCCTCGACCGCCGGGATCTCGAAACACGGGGAGAATCCCTTCTGGAAAAAGGGATGGCGGAATTTGTCAAACATCCCCGGGCCTATGCCCAGCAGTTATGTGCTCTCGATCTGGCCCTTTCCCCGCCGCTGGAAATCGTGTTGGCCGCGCCCAGCGAAGACGGGGACGCTCGCAAGATGCTCGATAGCGCAAGACGCCGTTTCCTGCCGGAAAGTTTTATCCTTCTGCACACCCCCGACACCGGCGACCTGACGAATCAGATTCCTATTTTGAAAGGGAAAAGCCCGAAAAACGGCGAGGCCTGCGCCTACCTCTGTCGGGACCGCAGTTGCCGGGATTCGGTTCTCGGCCTGCACGATTTCAATGCCCTGCTCGACGAAAATTGACGATTGATCGGACTTTGGTGTCAAAAAAATATTCCGCCCCCTTCGCCCTGTCGACCAACGTTCGCCGAGACCGCCAAATCCGCCATGAGGAATGGTTATTTAAGCGAAATGACGTAGACGGTGACCGGAATGGAATCGAATGGTATTTCCAACGGCCCCTCACCGCTCCCGAGACAAAACAGATCAGCGTATCATTTCGAATAGTTAGCTTATAACTACCGACACCGTGAAGCATTTCGGATTTCAGAGAATGAAACACTTCCCCCTACGAATCCTGGCCCAACTATTGCAAAGAATTAAGAAATCACGGTCGGCGTAATGGACAGACAAACCCGGGGATTTTTTTCATGAAGTTTTCGCGAGTTATCTTAGCTGTCCTGAGTTTCGGACTGATTCTGCAAGGTTCCCAGCTCTCCGCCTGGGCATTCGACCTGGGCACCAAAATGCGCATCAACGGTTTTCTCTCCCAGGGCTATATCAAGAGCCAGGACAACAACTTTTTCGGCGAGTCGAAAGACGGCTCCTTCCAGATCAATGAATTCGGCCTGACCCTCAACGGCGAACTTACCGACAACCTGCGCGTCGGACTACAGCTTCTCTCCCGCGATCTCGGCTCCGAAGGCAACAACAAGGTCAATATCGACTGGGGCATGGCCGACTATCGCTGGCGCGATTGGCTCGGTGTCCGCCTGGGCAAGGTTAAACTCCCCATCGGCCTCTACAACCAGGGGCGCGACTCGGACTTTCTCCGGCCCGCGGTCTTTCTACCGCAGAGCATCTACGACGAAAACAAGCGCAACCTGGTGGTCGCCGCCACCGGCGGCAGTCTCTACGGCAATCTCTCCTTCGGCAACGGGGGGGATCTGGAATACCAGGCCTATTACGGCGAAGTCAATTTCCCCGAAGACTCCGGCCAGGCACTGGGCATGCGGACTCTCGCGGAAAATATGCTCAGAAGGTCGCGATCGGGAACGAAAGTCGTCGCCTTCGAGGCAGATAATCGTTATGTCTACGGCGGTTCTCTGATCTATTCCCCCCCCGTTGAAGGCCTGCGCCTGGGAGTCTCCTATTTCACCGGCAAAAGCGAATTCGATTTCAAACTAAAGCGACGCGACGGTAGCCTCTTTCGTGACGAGGCGACGGGGAACAACAAGGACTTCATCGTCTATTCCGCTGAATATGTTCGCGATAAGATGACTCTCTCCATCGAATATTCGGAATTCACCGCCGATCGGATGGTTTTCGGGAAGGAGGTTCCCGGGGGTCGCTCCCAGGGAGGGTATATTCAGGCGTGTTACCGCCTGATCGATCCGGTGGTGATTTACGCCCTCTACGATGTCTTCTACGCGGATAAAGATGACCGTGACGGCAGCGAACTGGAAGCCCGCGGAGAATTGGATTATCTGGGCTGGCGCAAGGATTTCGGCCTGGGCGTACGCTGGGATGTGAACGACAACTGGGTACTCAAGGCGGAATGGCACAAGGTTGACGGCGCCGCCCTGCAACTGCCGATCTTCAATCCACCACCGGAAGGGGTCAAGCGGGACTGGTACTATTATGTCCTGAAGGCCTCTTACAACTTCTAGGGAGGATCGAGATGACCGGCATTCGTATCATTTCGATTCTGCTTTTGCTGCTCTGGTCCGGTTCGGCCCGGGCGGGAGAAGCCGTTCTGGTGGTTCACCGGGACAATCCGGTATCCAGCCTCGAGATCGCCGAAGTACGGGGCATTTTCCTGGGCAAAAAAGTGTTTTGGGACGACGGCAACGGAATCGAGGTGCTTTTGCAGAAATCCGGCGAAACGCATCAGAGTTTTTCCCAAAACACCCTGGGGAAATCTCCCCGGCAGTTGAGCATGTACTGGAAGCGCATCCTCTTTTCCGGCGAGGGGATCCCCCCCCAGGAAGTCCCCGGCGACAAGGAGATGCTCGAACTCATCGCCGCCAATGTCAAAGCCATCGGCTATATCGACAGCAGCAGCAAGGATGACCGCGTCAAAACGATTTCCATCCTGCGAGAGGAATAAGGGTGAAACTCCTCGGCACCGTTCGCCATAAAATCTGGTTCTGCGTGAACATTGCCCTGCTCGGCTTCCTGGTGGCCACCGGCTTCGCGCTTTACAGCAACCACCGGCTCAAGGACCACCTCACCCATGTGCGCGATCTCGACTTCCATCTGGCGATGCGTTCGGCGGAACTGCTGACGCTCTTCGAAACCCAACAGGATTTCTACGAAGAGAGCTTTCTCTTCGGGCTGCCCGAATCGGTGCGGAAAGGCAACGCCCTGACTCCGCGCATCCTGGCGATGATGGAGACCCTGTCCCACCTCTCCCACGACAGCGACCGGCTGCACTCCAAACGCAATGAAAATCTTCTTGAAGTCAAGGACCTCTATCAGGCCTATGCCCGAAGCGCCGACGGCATCTACCTGCCCCTGGCCCAGGGGGAGGATCCCGGGGAGAGGGTCGCGGAACTGCAAAGGCTGGCGGCGGAACAGCAGAAACTGGACAAACAGCTGCGCTACTTCGCCGAATTTTACCGAAACACCTTTGACGGCCATGTCAGCTCACTGATCACCCTGGCTGAACAGAACAGCTATTGGCTGACGATTTTCTTCCTCGCCCTACTGACCTTTATCGCCCTGGTCGTCAATGTCGCCTCGACGCGCATGCTGATCTCGCCCTTGCGCCACATCAAGGACGCGGTTCGCGCTTTTGGCCGGGGACGAAGGGAATTTCCCCAACTGGAAGCCATGGATCCCCGGGACGATATCGGCGAACTGGGGATCGCCTTTCTGAACATGGCGGCGGAACTGGAAGCCACCACCGTCTCCAAGGCTTATGTCGATTCGATTCTCTATAACATGAACGACAGCCTGATCGTCACCTCCAACCAGTTCCTGATTCGCGGCGTCAATCAGGCCACCTGCGAAATGCTCGATTACCGGGAAAATGAATTGATCGGTCAGAATATCGCGCTGATTCTCAAGGATTTCTCCCCGGGCGAGCCCGATCCCGACCTGATCGACGACCTTAATCTGCTGCCCCATCTGTGCAGCAACGCCGAAAAGATTCTACTGGCCAAAGACGGTCGCGAGATCCCCGTCCTGCTCTCCACGGGCTGGCTCAAGGAAGGGGACAGCGCGGCCGAGGGGCTGGTCTATGTCGCCAAGGACATTACCGACCGCAAGATGGCGGAACAGAAACTGGAGCAGTTGGCCCAGTACGATTTCCTCACCGGCTTGCCCAACCGGCTGGTCTTCAACGACCGCCTGCGCCAGTCCATGCAACTCGCCCAGCGCGAAGGCCGGCAACTGGGGCTGATGTTCATCGACCTGGACCGTTTCAAGAGCGTCAACGACACCCTGGGGCACGCCGCCGGCGATACCTTGCTCAAGACCCTGGCGCATCGTCTCGGCACCTGCGTCCGCGGCAACGACACCATCGCCCGCCTCGGCGGCGACGAATTCGCCGTGATCCTGGA
>CALJLX010000585.1 GCA_937982495.1 uncultured Desulfuromonas sp. | reverse complement strand
CGTTTGATCCCGTCCCAACAGGCCTGGATCGTCAACCGGCGGATTTCTTCGTCGACATCCACGCCCCGGTTGGCGTGCTCCTTGGCCAGGGCGGTGATGGCTCCGAAGACGACGGATTCGAGGACCAACAGGGGGGCATCCTTGACAATTTGCTGGTCGCGGGCCTGGATGAGCAGATGATGAATGATGTTGTGTTCTTCGATGCGAAAAACTTCCCGTTCACTGAAGGGGGAAAAATAGTATTGCTCGACGAATTTGAATTCCTGGGGATTATTCAGTAAAAAAAGAAGGAGTTTTTCCAGGGAGCGCAGAAGGCGATCACGCAGCGAGACGGAGGCGCCGGCGGGTTCCCGCAGTTCCTCTTCGATTTTGCCGCGCACTTCCCGGAAGAGTTCATGAATCAACTCCTCCTTGCTTTTGAAGTGGAAAAAGAGGGTGCCGCTGGCGACCCCGGCCTGCTTGGCGATCTGGGCCGTGGCGGTGCCGTCAAAGCCCTGGGCGGCGAAAAGTTCCAGGGCGGCTTGCAGCAGGGCGCAACGTTTGTCTTCGGACTTGCAAGGGGGCATGGGATTCTCCTGACTGACTACTCAGTCAAAATAATACCGAAGATCAAGTCTGTCAATAACTTTTATGGAGAATGAAAAAACGGGGGGATCGTCGACTGACGATCCCCCCGCGCTCGGGTCAGGGCGATGGTGAACGATATCCCTGTTTATTTCATTCCTTGGGCACGAAGGTAGGGGGAATATTTCATATCCGTCCCGGAAATATGGTTGATCAGCCAGCTCTTGAGAAAGTTGCCGACCTTGACCGACATGGAGGCCTGGCCGCTCTTGAACTGTTGCTGCAAATCAAGCACCTGCTTGGTGAGACTGTCGTGTTCCTGCTTGTGCGCCGCCAGTTCGGGATAGTTGTAGGTTTTCATGTAACGTTCCTCGGTGGCGAAATGGCCGGCGGTATATTTGATCATCTCGTCCAGGATCTTGCCGAGGGCGTCGTTTCCCTTGCCGGCCTGCATGGCATCGTAAAGCTCGTTGAGCATCGCCACCAGTTTCTGATGCTGGGTGTCAATTTCCCGGATGCCGACGCTGAAGCGATCTTCCCATTTGAAAAAGGCCATGGTGAGTTTCTCCTTTCATTACCAATAGTTGAATGATGGGGCCGGAGGGGTTTTGAGAGTTTTTCCGACAATAAGTAACTATGGCGGTAATGAATAAGCAAAATCTATTCCGTGTTTTCCGCTGGATAGTCCCAGCAGGAAATGACCCTGGCTTCGGCCGATATCGCCCAGGCTCCGAGATAAGCGACGTCGATAAGAAGGTGTCTCGTTTCGAAATGGGAAGTTTCGCGGTCGCCGGGACCGGTAAAGCCTGTACCTAAAGCTTTCAGCCGTGCTTCCCGCTCCGTCCAGAGATGGTAAAAACGACTGGTTTTTATCTTCGCAGGCAAGGCTTCGAATTTCGCCCTGGTCTCTTCCTCGAACTCCCATCCGGCGATTTGACCGATATCGACAGGGCGTTGCAGCCATTCCACGTCGACTCCGATCTCCCCTTGGGCGGTTAGTCCCAACAGGCCCCAGCGACCGGCATGGGCGAGGTTGAAGGCTAAAGGAGCGGCGGGGAAGGCGAGGGCGGGCTTGCCGGCGGGACCGTAGGCGAAGCGCAGGGCGGCGGGGGAGCTGTCGAGATAACGGGCGAGAATTTGCCGCAGCCGTCCGCGCGCGGCGATGAATTCGAGTTTTTTCGAGGGGATACGCAGGCGTTCGGCGCGGGTCGTTTCGTCGGGGGAAAGGAGGGGGCGCAGGTCGCTGATCGTCTCCGGAGGTAGGTCGAGGCGGAAGCGCCAGAGATGCAGATCGCCATCGTCAAGGTGCGGTCGGGCGGGTGGGTTTTGCCAATTCACCGGGGGAGTCAGCGGGGTTTCTCCTTGAGCCAGGCCGCCAGTCGCTGCATCCCTTCATCGAAGCTGATCCGGGGGTGATAGCCGAAATCCCGACGGGCGGCGCTCAGGTCGAACCAGTGGGCGGTGGAAAGTTCCCGGGCGACGAAGCGGGTCATGGGCGGCTCGCCGGAGAGACGCAGCAGGCTGTAGGTCTTTTCCAACAGCCAGCCGGCGGCGTAGGCGACTCGGGGGGAAATGACACGGGTTACTGGGGGCAGACCGCCGGCGGCGAGGATGCGGTCGACCACCTCCCAGACCGGTTTCGGCTCCCCCTGGGCGAGAAAATAGGCCTTGCCCGCCACGGGCGAGCCGACGGCGAGGGCATCGGCTGCCTGCAGATGGGCGTCGGCGGCGTTGTCGATGTAAAGGGTATCGACGAGATTGGGCCGGTTGCCGATGCGCCGCAGCCGTCCCCGGCGGCCCCGGTCGAGAATGCGCGGCACCAGATGGTTGTCCCCCGGCCCCCAGATGAGATGGGGGCGCAGCGCCGTCGTCGCCAGCATAGGGCCGTTGGCGGCCAGCACCAGCTGTTCGGCCTCGGCTTTGGTTCGGGGATAGTGGGCTTCGAAGTGGGCCGGATAGGGGACGGATTCGTCGACCCCCTCCATGTCCTTGCCGTCAAAAACGACGCTCGGCGAGCTGGTGTAAACCAGCCGGTCGATGCCGTGAGCACGGCAGGCGGCGATGACGTTGGCGGTGCCGACGACGTTGGCCCGGTAGTAATCCTGATAATCCCCCCAGACCCCGGCTTTGGCGGCGACATGAAAGACCAGCTCGCAGCCCGCCGCCGCTTCCGTCGCCGTCGCGGCATCGGCGAGATCCCCCCGCAGCTGTTCGACGCCGAGGGCCTCCAGTTCGGGGTAGAGGTTGCGGGCCAGGGAACGCACCCTATCCCCCCGCTCCCGCAGCCTTTGGACGATGGCCCGGCCGAGAAAACCGCCGCCGCCGGTGACCAGCACATTCATCGCAATTGCTCCCGCGCCCAGACCGCCAGTTTTTCCCGGAAAATCTTGGCGTTATGGCGAATGTCGACGGGGAAGGCGGGATGAAAGAGGAGATCGCGGATGCCGGCGGTGAGCTCGTGGCGGGCGCCGAGTTCCAGCAGTTCCCGCCGGATACGGGCTTGTTCCGCTTTCGGGACACCCTCTTCCAGCTCGATGCAGATCACCGGGCGTTGCCTTTCCGGGTTGCCGATACCGACCAACGCCGAGCGGAAGACTTGGGGGTGGGTATTGAAAATCGCCTCGCAGGGGATGGTGAAAAGGGTTGCCTCCTGGGTGACCACCCGATGCGACTTGCGGCCGCAGAACCAGAGCCGCCCCAGCTCGTCGCGATAGCCGAGATCGCCCATGCGGTGATAGAAGCCGCCATTTGGGTCGGCCATCTTTGCCAGTTCCGTCGATTCGGGACGATTTTCGTAAGCCGCTGTAACCTGCGGCCCCTTGACGACGATTTCGCCGATGACGCCGTCGGCGACCTTGAGCGATTCGTCCCAGGCGGCGATGGGGCCGTCGTCGATGGCGATAACTTCCACCGCGATCCCCGGCACCTTTCGGCCGACACAGACGCCGCGCCCCCGGTCGGTGAGCGCCCGGGTTTCATCGAGGATTTCCCGGTGGTCGATGGAACAGACCGGCAGGGCTTCGGTGGCGCCGTAGGGGGTATGAATGCGGGCGTCGCCGTCGAGCATCGCGGCGAAACGTTCCATTACCTGCGCCGGGACCGGCGCTCCGGCGGAAATCACCCGGCGCAGGCTTGGCAGACGGATGCCCTGGGCCTGGCCGTAACGACCGACACGGTTGATGAGGGCGGGCGAGCCGAACATCCCGGTGACGCCGAAACTCTCGACGGCGGCGACGATCTTGCGGGGATCGACGGAGCCGGGGCGGGTGAAATCCATGTCGGGGATCACCGAGGTCATCCCCAGGGCGGGAGCGAAAAGGGCGAAGAGAGGGAAGGTCGGCAGGTCGATTTCACCCGGTTCGATGCCGTAAAGGCGGCGCAGCATCTCGACCTGGGCGAGAAAGTTGCCGTGGCTGTAGATCGCGCCCTTGGGGACGCCGGTGCTGCCGCTGGTGAAGAGGATGGCGGCGGTCTCCTCGGGGGCGGTGGCGGCCATGGCGTAGTCGGTCGGATACGTTTCGAAGTCGGACAGGGAACGTCCGCCCCATCCGAGGCGGGGGCCGACGGTGAGCAGGGTACGGATGGTCGCTTTGCCCCAACCGAGGAGAAGGCGGGCGATATGCGCTTTGGGAATGCCGATGAAGGCTTCCGGTTCGGCTTCGGCCAGGCAGGCCTTGAGGTTTTTCACCCCCATGCCGGGATCGACCAGCACGGGTACGGCGCCGACCTTGAACAGGGCGAAGGTCAGGGCGAAGAAGTCGAGGCTCGGCGGCGCCATCAGCACCGTGCGCGTCCCTCGGCGGATGCCGACGCCTTCCAGGCCGCGGGCGATACGGTTACTCTCCCGGTCGAGCTGGGCGAAGGTGTAGTGGGTATAGGCGACCCGGCCGCGCCGGTCCTTGCCCTGGGGAAAATAGACCGCCGGGGCCAGGGGACGGCGCTGGGCCATCGCCGGCAGATAGGCGGCGATGTTGCTCAGCGCCCTTTCCATGCCGGGGCCTTCGGAAGGGGATGGTTCTTGAGGAACTGGCGGATCGCCGGGATTACCTCATCGCCGGCATCCTCCAAGACGTAATGACCGACGTCGGGGTAGGAATGGAGCTCGGCCTGGGGAAAACGCCGCATCCATTCGTCACGGAAGACCCGGTCGAAGACGAAATCTTTTTCTCCCCAGAAGATCGCCATGGGAATATCGGCGAATCGGGGGAGAGCTGCTTCCACCTCGCTGACCAGGGCGTAGCTGGGGTCGCCGGGTACCAGGGGGATATCTTGCACGAAGCGCAGGGTCGCCAGGCGATTGTGCCAGTTGTCGTAGGGGCTGCAATAGGCCCGGCGTAGCTCGGCGCTCATCGGCTTGCGTTTGCAGCCGACCCGGGCGGCGCCTCGGGCGAAGGCGTTGAAGGTCTGCACGAGAAAGGCGCCGAGCTGGGTATCCCGGCAGATTTTCAACGCCAGGGGGAATTTCTTCCCTTGGGGCAGGTGAAAGGCGGCGGTATTGAGAATCACCAGCCGGGCGATGCGTTCGGGATGACGGGATGCGTAGGCCATGCCGATCATTCCCCCCCAGTCGTGGAGCACCAGGGTAATGCGCTCGCCGATGCCGAGGCGGTCGAGAAGCCGTTCGAGATCGTCCACCCGCTGTTTGAGGGTGAAGGAATAGTAGGAATCGGCCGGCTTGTCCGACAGCCCGCAACCGATGTGGTCGGGAACGATGGTCCGATAGC
>CALJLX010000584.1 GCA_937982495.1 uncultured Desulfuromonas sp. | reverse complement strand
GGTAGAGTCCTTCCTCGGTGAAGCGCTCCAGCTGCTTGCGCTTGATCTCCAGGGATTCCTGGGCCAGGCGCATGAGTTCGGCGATGCGCTCGAAGAAGGCCTGCTCGCTGTCGGCCAGATAGGCGGCGCGGGGCAGATTGAGGGTAACGACGCCGATGGAGCCGGTGAGCGGATTCGAACCGAAAAGCCCGCCCCCGCGTCGGCGCAGCTCGCGGTTGTCGAGACGCAGGCGGCAGCACATCGAACGCGCGTCCTCCGGGTCCATATCCGAATTGATGAAGTTGCTGAAGTAGGGGATGCCGTACTTGGCGGTCATCTCCCAGATCGGCCGGAAACGGGGGCTCTCCCAGTCGAAACCGGCGGTGATGTTGTAGGTGGGGATGGGAAAGGAGAAGATCCGCCCCGAGCTGTCCCCGGCCATCATCACTTCGCAGAAGGCGCGATTGAAGAGATCCATCTCATCCTGGAAATCGCCGTAGACGGCGTCCATCAGCTTGCCGCCGATGATCACCGCTTCGTTCGCCATGTTCTTCGGCGGGGTCATATCCAAGGTGATGTTGGTGAAGGGGGTCTGGAAACCGACGCGGGTCGGCACGTTCATGTTGAAGATGAACTCCTGCATCGCCTGTTTGACCTCGGCATAGCCGAGCTTGTCATAGCGGATGAAGGGGGCGAGCAGGGTATCGAAGCCGGCAAAGGCCTGGGCGCCGGCGGCCTCCCCTTGCAGGGTGTAGAAGAAGTTCACGGCCTGGCCGAGGGCGGTGCGGAAGTGGGCGGCCGGGGCGCTCTGCACCTTGCCGTAGGCGCCGGTGAAACCCTTCAGCAGCAGATCCTTGAGATCCCAGCCGCAGCAGTAGACCGAGAGCATCCCCAGGTCGTGCAGATGAAAATCCCCCTGGCGATGGGCGTCGGCGATGGGCGCGGGATAGATCTTGTTGAGCCAGTAGTTGCTGGTGATGTTGGCGGCGATGTGGTTGTTGAGCCCTTGCAGCGAATAGCCCATGTTGGCGTTCTCGTTGACCCGCCAGTCTTCCTGAGTGAGGTAGGAATCGATCGAGGCGATCGATTCGCGCATGAACTCCTTGGTTTTGCGCAGGGCCTCGCGCTGCTTGCGGTAAAGAATGTAGTTCTTGGCCACCTTGGCGTGGCCGTTTTCGATGAGGATCTTTTCCACCAGATCCTGAACGTTCTCCACCGTCGGCACCTGGCCGTCCTTGTAGAGCACCTCGAGAATGCCGACGACCTGGCGGGCGATGCGCCCGGCCTTGTCCATGTCGCTGCCGCCGACGGCGCGCACCGCTTTCCGAATCGCGCCGACGATCTTCTCTTCCTCGAAGGGGACCAGGCGACCGTCCCGCTTGCGAATAAATTCCACCATCTCTCCACCCTCCCGACCGTATTAACACAACGGAAGAACCTTAGCACAGGCACTCATCCAGTCAAGGACAAAACCCCATATATTGGCAAAAAAATTCTCTCCATCCACAACATCTTGTGAATATCCCGTGGACAAAGCTGTGGATGAAAATCCCGCCGGCTAGCGCCGTCCGGCGCCCGGCCGCTATCCCCTTGACCCGTCCCGACGGCCGTGTTACACAGGCAAAAACCTCGCCCGCCCCCGGAGGAATCATGAGCGACCTGGCCCGTTTCGGCATTTCCATCGACGACCGTCTGCTCAAGCGCTTCGACGAACTGATCGCGGAAAAAGGCTACGGCAACCGCTCGGAGGCAATCCGCGACCTGATCCGCAATGCCCTGGTCGAGGAGCAGTGGGCACGGGGGGAGGAGGAGACCGTGGGGACCGTGACCCTGGTCTACAACCACCACACCCGCGACCTCGCCGACAAGCTCACCGAGCACCAGCACAGCCACCACGACGCCATCGTCTCGGCCCTGCACGTCCACCTCGATGCCCACAACTGCCTGGAAGTGGTGGTGGTCCGGGGCCCGGCGCGGGAAGTCAAGCGCCTGGCCGACGAACTGATCGGCACCAAGGGAGTCATCCACGGCAAGTTGGTCACCACCACCACCGGCGCGGGCCTACCCTGACCTTTCTTTCGCGCCGTGCGCGCCTGACATGAATTCGCCGCCGGAGCCGGCGGCATGTCCGGCGAAAGACGGCGATCCGTCTTCCGGCGGCGCCCCCGAACCCAGCGGCGCGCCGCCACGATGGCATCCTTCTTGAAGAGCGGCAGGGTTCACCCTTTTCGGATTTTTCAGGAGACGAGCGGCAACGACCATGGCGAACATCGAATCCTCCCTCTTCGATCTGGGCGTCCTCGACCGCCTGGCCGCCGGCCGTTCCGCCATCCATCGCCTCGACCCCCGGGCCAAGCTGGTGACCACCCTGGTCTTCGTCTGCACCGTGGTCTCCTTCGGCAAGTACGAAATCTCGGCCCTGCTTCCTTTCATCTGCTTTCCCCTCGCCCTGGTTCTCGCCGCCGAGTTGCCCGCCGCGCCGCTGTTGAAAAAACTGCTGCTGGCCGCCCCCTTCGCCTTCTTCATCGGTGTCTTCAATCCTTTTTTCGATCGACAGATCCTCATCCAGATCGGCGATTTCGCCGTCAGCGGCGGTTGGGTCTCCTTTGCCTCGATCCTGCTGCGTTTCGCCCTGACCGTCTTCGCCGCCCTGGTGCTGATCGCCACCACCAGCTTCACCGGCGTCTGCATGGCCATGGAACGTCTCGGCGCCCCGCGCATCTTCGCCCTGCAACTGCTCTTTCTCCATCGCTATCTCTTCGTGCTGGTCGACGAGGCCCAGCGCATGGTCCGGGCGCGCGCGCTGCGCTCCTTCCGCGGCCGGGGCATGGGGTTGAAAGTGGCGGGGCACATGGCCGGACAACTGCTGCTGCGCACCCTCGACCGCGCCCAGCGCATCCATCAGGCCATGCTCTGCCGGGGCTTCGACGGCGAGATCCGCAGGCTGCGCCCCTTGCGCATCGGCCGCCGGGAAATCTTTTTCACCCTGGGCTGGTCGGCGCTCTTCGTGCTGCTGCGCCTGGTCAACCTGCCCCTGCTCGCCGGGGATTTTCTCACGGAGCTGCTGCGATGAGCCATCACATCGTCGAAGTCAGGGATCTGGAATACGCCTACCCCGACGGCACCCCCGCCGTGCGCGGCCTGAGTTTTTGCATTCATCACGGCGAGGCGGTGGCCGTGGTCGGCGCCAACGGCGCCGGCAAGTCGACCCTGCTGCGCCATCTCAACGGCTACCTGAGCCCGGCCAAGGGGCTGGTGCGCATTGGCGACTTCCCTTTGAGCAAGGCGACCCTGCCGGACGTGCGCCGTACCGTCGGCATGGTCTTCCAGGATCCCGACGACCAGTTGTTCATGCCGACGGTCTTCGACGACGTCGCCTTCGGCCCCCTCAACCTCGGCCTGCCTCCCGCCGAGGTCGAGGAACGGGTGCTGGCGGCCCTCGCCCAGGTCGAGGCCGAACACCTGCGCGACCGCCCTCCCTACAAGCTTTCCGGCGGCGAAAAGCGCGCCGTCGCCATCGCCTCGGTCCTCTCCATGTCCCCCGACATCCTGGTCATGGACGAACCGACCACCGGCCTCGATCCCCGCGCCCGGCGCCGGCTCATCGAACTGTTGCGCAGCTTCCGTCACACCAAGATCATCGCCACCCACGATCTCGACCTCGTCCTCGACCTCTGCGAACGCACCATCGTCCTGCACGAAGGCCAGGTCGTCGCCGACGGACCCACCGCCGAAATCTTCAGCGACGACCACCTCCTCGCCCAAAGCCACCTGGAAAAACCCCTGCGCATGCAAGGCTGCCCCAACTGCGGCCCCGACCGTATCGAACCGCCGATCTGAACCGCCATCCCGCTCAAACAGAAAAACCGGCCGCCTCCCTGACGGAAGCGGCCGGTTTTTTCATTCCTTTTTCCAAAAAACTTTTTCGGGGGATCGCCCCGTCACCCCCCCGCCAGCCCCGGCGGAATGCGCTCCTCGCAGGGGATGCCCACCTGGCAGAGGCCGCAGGGGGTGACTTCGGCGCCGAGCAGGGCGCGGGCATGAACGGCGGTGACTTCGCGGATGTAGGCGTGACATTTGACCTTGTCGTGCCCACTTTCATCGATCGCCCCGGCCGGGCAGCGGCGGGCGCAGGCGCCGCAGGTGCCCTTGGCGTAATAGAGGCACCAGTCCCGGTGCCCGGCATAGGGGCGCGGCGTCGCCGGCAGCCGCGCCCGCACCACCACCGAGCCGCAGCGCATGGCCTTGCCGACGGGGGTGATGAGCCCGTCGCTGAGGCCGAAGGTGCCGAGCCCGGCGACGTGGGCGACATGGCGCTCCGACCAGTTGGAGGCCAGGCCGAAGCGCGGGGATTGCCGATAGGCGAAGCCGGGGAGCAACGCCGGCGCCGTCGCCTGAATGCCGCGAGCGGCGAGGGTTTCGAGCAGATGGGCGCGCAGGCGTTCGTTGAAGAGTTCGCCATACAGACGAGAGCGGCTCCAGCGCTCGGCGGGGAGTTCGGCCTCGGCCCGCTGATCGGCCCGGGTCGCCGCCGTCTGCGGCAGAATCCAGCTGACCACGCTCAACTCCCCGGCGGCGATGGGCGCTTCGGGAAAAGCGCGGGCGAAGGCTTCTTCCGGGGTCCAGAGAAATTCCCCGATATCCGCCTTGATCCGTGGATAAAGGGGATCATCCCCCCGGGAAAAGCCGACCAGCGGCATCCCCCAGGCCCGTTCGCCACCATCCCCGGAAAGGGAGTTGGCCGGCGATTCGGCACAGAAAGCCCGGATCGTCTCGACAATCAACTTCGATAAAGCCATCGCGCCCTCGTCACTCGTCACTCGTCCTCACTCCCCCGCCAGGGCTCGAAGAGATACTCCAACCCGTTGACCTTGATTTCATGCACCTCCTGCAACTGGCGGCCGAGCTTGCCGGGAGGAAAGCCCTGCCCGGCCAGCCAGACGACGTAGGGCTCGGGCAGATCGATCAGTCGTAGGCCCTGGTATTTGCCGTAAGGCATGCGCGCCCGCGCCAGTTCGAGCAGGTGCGCCGGATTGATCCGGGGTATTTCCATCCTCAGCCGAGCCCTTCCACCAACGCGAGAAAACGGGGCAAGGTCGCGGCCCGTTTCAGGTCGCGCACCACCGGGGCGAAGTCGGGATCGTCCATGGCGCAGAGCACCGCCTTGAGCTTGGCCAGCACCTGGGCGTCGCCGCAGAAAAGCTCCCGGTAGCGCCCGTGCAAGCCGGTGAGATAGCGGCGCAGCATCGCGGAACGCTCGGGTCGGCTCGGCGTGGCGGCGGTCCGCCCCCGTAGCCGTTCGAAGAGGAGCGGATCGGCGATGGCCCCGCGCCCGAGCATCAGTCCGGCGGCGCCGGTCGTCTCCAGCACCCGCAGGCCCCCGTCGGCGGTGCGGATGTCGCCGTTGGCGATGACCGGCAGGGCGGTGGCGCGCACCACTTCGGCGGTGAGGGCGTGATCGGCCTCTCCGGTGTATTCCTGCTTCACCGTGCGGGGGTGGAGAACGAGAAAGTCGACCCCGGATTCCTCGAACAGGGGCAGCAGCGAGAAGATCTGGCGGGGATCGTCGTAACCGGCGCGCAGTTTGATGGAAAAGCCGCCGGTGACGGCCGCGCGCAGGGCCGGCAGCAGATCACGGAGGAGCTCGGGACGGCGCAGCATGTTGCCGCCGGTCAGGCCCGAGGTGGTGCGGCCGTAGGGACAACCAATGTTGAGATTGATGTGGATCGCCCCGGCCGCCTGGGCTTCCCGGGCCGCTGCCGTCAGCGCCTCGACGCCGTGACCAATGAGCTGGGTCACCAGGGGAATGCCCCCTTCCGTGGCGGCGATCTCCCGGCGGTCGGCGGCGGAAACGCGACGCTTGACGGAAGCGCCGTGGACCCGCACGAACTCGGTGAAGAGAACATCGGGGCGCACCCAAGCGGCGAACTCGGCGCGCAGGGCGCGGTTGGTCAAACCCTGCATCGGCGCCAGCATCAGTGGTCGACTGCCGGCCTCCCAGGGCAAAAGGACGGGCCTAGACATCGGGCTCCTCTTGTTTGCGCGCCTCTTTCGAAGCATAGAGCCGCTGATCAGCGGCCTTGAGCAAACTGGCGGCATCGCCGATGACGCCATCCTCGGTGGAGGCGATGCCGTAACTGGCGGTTATCCTGATCGGCTCGCCGTCGACCAGCAAGGGGCGCCGCGACAATTCGCCGAGAATGCGCACCATCAGCCGCTCGGCCCGTTCCTTGCCGGTTTCGGGGAGAATGAGCACGAACTCGTCGCCGGCAAAGCGGGTAACCACGTCCGAGGCCCGACAGAGACGACCCATACTACCGGCGAGATGCTGGAGGAGCAGATCGCCGCAATCGTGCCCGTGGGTGTCGTTGACCCGCTTGAAGTCGTCGAGATCGATGAAGACCAGCGAAAGGGGCCGCTCATAACGCTGCGCCCGATCGAATTCCCGCTGCAGGATGCTCTCCATGGCGCGCCGGTTGAGGAGATCGGTGAGGGGATCGTGATGGGCGACCT
>CALJLX010000583.1 GCA_937982495.1 uncultured Desulfuromonas sp. | reverse complement strand
TCGTAGATGATGGCCAGAAATTCGTCCCGCTGCGCTTCGTCATAGCTTTTGTCGTTCAGCAGCAGTTCGGCAAAGCCCTGCACCGAGGCCAGCGGCGTGCGCAGTTCGTGGGCGGCGGTGGCGATGAATTCGCTCTTCATTCGTACCAGTTCCCGCTCGCGGCTGACATCGTTGAACATGATGATGGCTTGCGAGCCGATGGACGCCACGAGAATGATCACGTCGCGGACGGTGCCGTCCTTGCAGGCGATGCGGACCTCCTGGGGATCGAATTCGCCCTTTTCCGAAGCCGCTTTCGCACAGGCGGCCACCCAGAGGGCTTTGAGCGATTCCCGGTAGTTGGGGTCGGGATAGGCCAGCGGCCACCAGGCATCGACGGTCGGAAGGTCGTCCGGGGTGTAGCCGAAAATTTCGACGAATTTTTGATTGAGACGATTGATTTTTCCATCGTGCTCCATAATCACCAGGGGCACCGGCGAGACGTCGATCAGGCTCTGAAACTGCCGTTCTTTTTCCCGCAGAACCGCCTCGGCCCGGCGCAACTCGGTCAGATCGTGGCCGATACACTGGAGCCCGACCAGAGTCCCCGAAATGTTGTCGCGCAGCGGGGTGTTGCGCCACAGCACCCGAACCCGGCGGCCGTCCTTGCAAAGATTATCGTTCTCATGATCGAGAAACAGCTCCGGCGCGGCAAAGATCTGTCGCACTCGGCTTTCCAGATCCCCCCCCGCCGCATCGGTTTTGGGGACGATGGTGGCGAAGGCACTCATGCCGAGCAGTTCGTCTTTGCCGTAGCCGAAAAACTTCTCGGCATAATCGTTCAGGTACGTCAGATTGCCGCGGCGATCGAATTGCACCAGGATCACCTTCGAATTTTCCACCAGCTCCCGATACTTGCTTTCACTCTGCTCAATCGCCAGGTGGTCGTGACGCTGCCGCTCCTGCAGGGCCAGCAACTTGGCCAGGAGCACCGTGGCCACCGGATAGATCAACAGGGTCGGCAGGGCGATGTGTTGCAATACCGTCGCCGACAGCGGTGCCGGAAAGGTCATGGCCATCAGCAGCAGGACGAAGAGTTGCACCCCGAAACCGAAGAAGTAGAACTCCCCGGCGGACAACCGCCAGGCAGGGCGGTGCCGCACCCGGGCCCAGGCCAGACCTAAAAGACTGGCGGCCAGAATCGAGCATATGCCGGTCAAGGCGCCGGTCCCGCCCACCGCCATCCGGTACGCCCCGGCAATGACGGCGGCGATCAGGGTGGGGACCAGCCCGATAAAGAGCCCGGAGAGGCTGAGAAGAATGGTTCGGGTATCGAAAAACACGCCCGATTCGAGGTGCCAGGGATTGAGCATCAAACCGATGGCGATCAGGCCGAGCAGGCCACCGTGCAGGAATCGCCATCGCCAGTGGTCGGAGCAGCGCTGCAGGGTGCCGTATAAAATCCCCATCGACAGCAACAGGGCCGCATTGTTCAGAAGACCGACAAAGGGAGCAGGTATGGTCATGAGCAATTATTTCCGGGGAGGTGGGTGGCGGGGATTGCCGGCGGTATGAAACTTTGGCCGATACTGATGGATTGTCTTTCATCTGCCGTTCGCAAGTCAACCCACCTCGCCGCCGACTGCGACTTCACCATCGGCAATGCGCAGGCACCGGTGCTCCCCCTTAACCGGTGGGAAGAGGGGGACATGTGGTCTAGCGGATATGGCAATAGCGTTCCGCCGCCGGATTGGGGCGGCAGGAGAGGGCGGAGCGGCAGGAGGCGACGACGCCGAGAAAGTTGTAGAGCAGTTGTTCCCCGACCAGATGCAAAGTGAATTGCCGCCGCTGGAAATCGGTGATTAGTGGCCCTTTGTCCAGGGCGTTTTCGCACCAGTCGCGCATGATCGGCCCGTCGATTTCCGGATGAAACTGTACGCCCCAGGCCCGGCCGTAACGGATGGCCTGGGCCGGACAGTCGACCGTTGAGGCCAAAAGCTCGGCCCCTTCGGGAATTTCAAAACTGTCATTGTGCCAATGGAAGGCGGGAAAGCTGTCGGGCAGTCCGGCGAAGAGCGGATCTTTGCGTCCGGCGTCGCTCAAAGTCAGGGCATGACAGCCTTTTTCCCCGGCATGCGCGGAACTCACTTCGGCGCCGAGGGCCTCGGCTAGCAGTTGGGCGCCGAGGCAGATGCCGAAAAGAGGGAGATTTTCCGCCAGGATCTCATGGATAAAGGCCTTGACCAGGGCCAGAAAGGGATGGCTTGCCTGATCGTGAACGCCCAACGTGCCGCCGAGGATGATGACGCCGCTGGCCCGGCGCAGGGGCGGGGCGGTTTCCCCGGCATAGGGGCGCCAGACCCCGTGGGAAACCCGCCAGTCCCGCAGCAGCTTGCCGTAGAGCCCGGGCGGACAGCGCGGGTCGTTTTCGACGATGAGAATCATGGTTTCTCCTTGCCTGTTTTGTTCTGTCCAGTCGCGTAAACTTCGTTTTTCATCTGCCTGACGTCAAAACAACGGCCGGAAGGCCGATGCCTTGACAATCGCGTAAATTTCCGCTCCTTCCTTGATCTCCAACTCCTTGGCCGCCTCCCGCACCAGTTGCGAAACCAGGGGGCGGCCGTCACAATCCAGTTCGACGCCGATGCGGTTTCCGCTCTCGAAAATCCCGGCGATCCGGCACTTCAGCAGATTGCGGGCGCTGCTCGCCTGGGGTCGGCCTTTGAACAGGGTGACGTCCTTGGAGGAAAGCTGGAAGAGAGCCGAATCCCGAGAGGCCCGTTCGGTGAGAATCAGCCGCTGCCCGCCCCAGTCGTAAGCCCAGAGGTCATCCGCCGGGCGAGGATGTTCCAAGGTCAGCAGGTTGATGTAGCCGGTCTGTCGGCTCCCCATCAGGCTTCGCGCCAGTTCCTCCGCCGGGTACTGGGAGATCAGCCGACCGTTGTCGAAATGGAGGACGTCATCGGTCATCAGACGCATTTCGTTGAGGGAGTGGCTGATGAAGACCAAGGGGATGCCGAACTCGGCGAAGACCGCCGCGAGGTCGGGGATGATCCGATACTTGCTGCCGTCGTCGAGCCCGGTCAGGGGTTCGTCCATGAGAATGAGGCGCGGACAGGCCAGAACCGCCCGGCCCAGGGCGACCCGCCGCCGTTCCCCGCCGGAGAGGGTGGCGACGTCCCGTTCCAGCAGTGGAGCGAGGCCCAGCACCTCGTCGAGAGCTTCGGGCGCGATGCGACGTTCGCGGCGGGAAATGCGCTTGTAGCCGTAGAGAAGATTGCGGCGCACGTTCAGATGGGGGAAGAGATGGGCGTGCTGGAAGACCACGGCGATGCGCCGCCGCTCCGGCGAGATCAGCACCTTGCGCGCCCCGTCGTAGAGGATTTCCCCATCAAGGCGGATCAGACCGGCGTCGGGGCGGACCAAACCGGCCAGCATCCCCATCAGGGTCGATTTGCCGCTCCCCGATTTGCCGTAGACCCCGATGCGCCGCCCTTCCACGGCGAATCCGGCGGAAAAGCGGAAATCCCCCAG
>CALJLX010000582.1 GCA_937982495.1 uncultured Desulfuromonas sp. | reverse complement strand
CGAAGCGGGCCAACACCGCCGGGATGGCCGGAAGAAATTTCCCGATCAAAACCCCCGCGACCATGCACAGGATGACCCACAGCGTCAGGTTCCGTTCAAAGAAGCTGATGCCTGCCGTCTTGCTTTGTGTCATCTGCAAATCTCCTTGCATTGAAATTAATAGGTTAAGACGCCAGTTCCTTTGCGAAGAACTCCCGCATCGTTTGCCGGATCTCGTCCCGCACCCGGCGGTATTCGGGCAGCACCTCCTCCTCGCTGCCGGACCGGCGCGACGGATCCTCGAAGCCCATATGTCGTCGCTGTACACCGCCGAAAAAGAGCGGACACCTCTCGTTGGCGTCGCCGCACAGGGTGATGACGTAATCGAAAGGCTGTCCGGCAAACTCGTCGAGGGTCTTGGAACGGTGGCTGGAGAGGTCGATGGCGATTTCGGCCATGACTTTGGCCGCCAGGGGATTGACCCGGGTCGCCTCGGTGCCGGCGGAAAAGGCTTCGATCCTTTCCCCCAGATCGTGATTGACCAACCCTTCGGCCATTTGCGAACGGCAGGAGTTATGGGTGCATAAAAACAGGACTCGGCGTTTCGTTGCGTTCATCGGTAACTCCTCTTCAAAAATCAGCCCCCGGCTTGTCCGGAAGCGGTTATCGGTCATTCTCCCCCGTCTCGAAAGCGTCCTATCCGCATAGGCGGATTTATTACGCGTAAAAAAATCAGCGGCACCTTTTGGTTTGGGCTGTTTCCAGACGGTTCAGGGTCGCCTGGTCCTTGCGAACTTGGTCGATCTGATCCAGGCGGACAGCGAGCAGGGTGAGCAATTCCTGTTCAAAAGGGGATGACCCGGGCGACAGACGATAGAACATCCAGACCCCCTGGCGCCGGTCCTCGACCAGGCCCGCGTTTCTCAGGTAGGCCAGATGCCGTGATACCGTCGACTGGGGGAGTTCGAGAACCGCCATCAGGTCGCAGACGCACAACTCTCCATGTTGTAGTAGGGCGAGGAGACGAAGTCGCGTTTCATCGGTGAGGGCCTTGAATAGTTGCGCGGTTTTTTTCATGCCTGAAATGTATCCGCATAAGCGAATATATGCAAGAAAAATCCCCATTGGCCAACAAACGCTCTGGTCCGTTTTTGTCACAGGACGCTCGTTGGGCCACCTAATCGTTGCTTTTTCCGGATCGTTACCCGGGAAAGTTTTCGGGGTTTCGGCTCTTTCACGAATTCAGCGACCTTGGGAACCTGGGGCTATCTTACCACCCTCAGACGGCTCCGCTGTCAGTTCCATAAAATACCTGGCATCGTCGCCGCGCAGATTTTCCATCAGGCCGAGGAGTCCGTCGCTGAGATAGCGGGCATCGTACCCCTGGGTGCGCAGGTAAACCATGGCGATGGTCGCCCGGTCCTTGTGCGGACAG
>CALJLX010000581.1 GCA_937982495.1 uncultured Desulfuromonas sp. | reverse complement strand
GGGTAGACCGGATCGCCGATGGCGACGACGTTGTCGAGGGCGAAGATGTCGAGGATGTTGGCGCAGTCGCACTTGGAGCCGTCGGAGATGAACATCTCGGAAGTTTTCAGGGAGACACCGAGGGGTTTATAAGATTTTTCGATAATGGCGTCGATCAGCCAGTCGTAGCCCTGCTCGGGGCCGTAGCCGGCGAAATGATCGGTGGTGCCGAGATCATCCACTGCGTCGTGGAAGGCCTTGAGCACGGCCGGAGCCAGGGGCCGGGTAACGTCGCCGATGCCGAGACGGATGACCTTGGCGGACGGGTTGGCGGCGCTGAATTCGCGCACCCGGCGACCGATCTCGGGAAAGAGGTAGCCGGCCTTGAGTTTCAGGTAGTTGTCGTTGATACGAGCCATTCAGTCCTCCGTAGGGGAACGGTTCTTTTCCGCCAGCTCGGCGTCAGGCTTTACCTCGGCTGTGCTCGACGTAGCGCTGCTACGCCTGCGCCGCCGCGGTTTGCCTTCCTTGATCTGACGAAAAATTCCTCGTTCCTGGCAGTTGTTGTTAGAGAAACTTTTATAAAAAGGCGATTCAAGCCGAATCGCCTTTTTGAAATTTTGAACCTGACCTTCTTGGCTTCTTGAGTGAGCGAAGCGAAAGGGCGTGAGATTGTTTTTTATTTACTGGCCTTCTCTTCGATCCACTCGCCGGCTTTCTGCATATCCTTGCCGACGCCTTTGGTCGTTTCGCAGGCGGTCAGGAAGAGGGCCGCCGCCAGCAGCAGCATCATCAGTCGGGTCATGAGGTCACCTCCGCTTATTTCAGCCCGAGCACGTCCTGCATGTCGTACATCCCCGCCGGTTTCCCGGCCAGCCAGCCGGCGGCGCGGACCGCGCCCCGGGCAAACATGTCGCGGCTCATGGCCCGGTGGCTGATTTCGATGCGCTCGCCCATGCCGATGAAATAGACCGTGTGCTCGCCGACGATGTCGCCACCACGCACGGTCTGCATGCCGATCTCTTCCTTGCTGCGCTCGCCGCACATCCCCTCGCGGTGGTAGTTGGCGACCTGGTTGTAGTCGCGCCCGAGGGCCTCGGCCACCACCTCGCCCATGCGCACCGCCGTGCCCGAGGGGGAATCCTTCTTCTTGTTGTGGTGCAGCTCGACGATCTCGACGTCGAAGCCGTCGCCGAGAATTTTCGCCGCTTCCTTGAGCAGCTTGAAGCAGGCGTTGACGCCGACGCTCATGTTCGGAGCGAGGACCACGGGGATCTTCGCGGCGAAGACTTCGGCCTGCTTGCGTTGCTCGGGGGTGAAGCCGGTGGAGCCGATGACGATGGTCTTGCCCAGATCCGCGCAGACCTTCAGGTTGGCGAGAGTGACTTCGGGAAAGGTGAAGTCGATGAGGACATCAGCGTTTTGCAGGGCTTCTTCCAGGCTGCCGTGAATCGTCACGCCGCTTTCGCCGCAACCGGCGATGAGCCCGGCGTCCTGGCCGATCATGGCGTGGCCGGGGATCTCGCAGGCCCCGGCCAGTTCCATCCCTTGCACTTCCTTGATGGCGGCGATGATGCGCCCGCCCATCCGCCCGGCGGCGCCGGTGACGGCAATTCTGATCATATGAACCTCGTGTTGCGCGGGCGACCGGCCGGTCGCCCCTACGTCAATGGTTGAAACGGTTAAATCAGCCCGTAGCCCTTCATCACGCTCTTGAGTTTTTCCAGGGTATGGGGCTGCATGTCGACCAGCGGCAGGCGCACGGTGGCACCGCACTTGCCCATGAGGCTGGCGGCGGTTTTGACCGGCACCGGGTTGGACTCGATAAACATGGTGTTGTGGATTTCCAGCAGCTTCAGGTGCATCTGGCGGGCGTCGTCCCAGCGGCCTTCCTGGATGGCGACAACCATGGCCTTGACTTCTTTCGGCATGATGTTGGCGGTGACCGAGATCACCCCCTTGGCGCCGATGGCCATGAGCGGCAGGGTCAAAAAGTCGTCGCCGGAGAGGACGTCGATCTTGTCGCCGGCGGCGAAGAGGATTTCGCCGGCCTGGGTGATGTTGCCCGAGGCTTCCTTGATCGCCACGATGTTGGAAAATTCGGCCAGGCGGATGGTGGTTTTGGCCTCCATGTTCATGCCGGTGCGGCCGGGGACGTTGTAGAGGACCTGCGGCAGGGCGACGCTTTCCGCGATCTTTTTGTAATGCTGGTAGAGGCCTTCCTGGGACGGCTTGTTGTAGTAGGGCGAAACCAGCAGCACGGCGTCGGCACCCATCTTCTTGGCGTGCAGGGAGAGTTCGATGGCCTCGGTGGTGCTGTTGGAGCCGGTGCCGGCGATGACCGGAACCCGTTTGTTCACCTGCTCGATGCAGATCTGGATGACCCGGTCGTGCTCCTCATAGTCGAGGGTGGCCGACTCGCCGGTCGTTCCGCAGGGGACGATGACGTCGGTGCCGTTTTCGAGCTGGAACTCGATGAGCTGACGGTATTTTTCCTCATCCACCCGGCCGTCGGGGGTGAAGGGGGTGATGATGGCGACCATCGAACCTTTGAACATGATTTCCTCCGGAAAGTAAGTTGTGCCTATCGAGAGATATGTGTCGATGCGAATTTATAAAACAGGATTTTCTCCGTCGCGGCCCGGCCGGACCATACGGTTCTTCCGAGCCGGCGAGGAGGGTATAACTAGCACATCTTGCCTGCAAAGTCAAAAAACCGCCAGGCCTTTACTGGCCGACGCGGGGCGTGACTTCGATGGATTGAGAGGCTTCGCTTTCGACCAG
>CALJLX010000580.1 GCA_937982495.1 uncultured Desulfuromonas sp. | reverse complement strand
TTTTCCCAGAAGAGAATCAGGGCGCTGGCGACGAAGACGGTGGAATAGGTTCCGGCAATGACACCCACGAGCATGGCGAAGGCGAATCCGTGGATGACGTTTCCGCCGAAGAGATACAGGGAAAGCACCACCAGCAGGGTTGTTCCCGAGGTCAGGATGGTGCGCGACAGGGTTTCGTTGATGCTGTGATTGACCGTCTCCGGAAAGGATTCGGCCGGATTCCGGTCGAGTTTTTCACGAATGCGGTCGAAGATGACGATGGTGTCGTTGAGGGAATAGCCGATGATGGTCAGCAGTGCCGCGACAATGGTCAGGTCGATCTCGATGTCGAAGATGGAGAGAAACCCCAGAGTGACGAGCACGTCATGGGCCAGCGCCACGATGGCGGCCACGCCGGAGCGAAATTCAAAACGCCAGGAGATGTAGATCAGCGTGCCGATCATGGCGTAAACCAGGGACAGCAGCCCCTTGGTCCGCAAATCCTTGCCCACCTGCGGGCCGACCATTTCGCTGCGCAATACCTCCAGGCCACTGTCGTCCGTGCCGTTTTTCAGCGCCTGTTCGATTTTTTGCGTGAAATGGCTCATTTCATCCTCGGTCTGCTGCGCCCGAATGAGAAATTCGTTCTCCCCGTCGCCGAACTGCTGGACGGTCAGGGACTCCAGCTTCAATTCCGCCAGATAGTCTTTGATGGTCGCCGCCGAAACCGGGGCGGAGAAACGGACCTGAACCAGCGTGCCGCCGGAAAAGTCGACGCCGTAGCTGGGGCCGCCCTTGAGAACCAGGGAGAGGACGCCGGCGAGGATCACCAGCAGGCACAGAATGACGGCGATGCGGTTTTTACCGACAAAATCGAAATTGCTTTTGGGGTTGATGATTTGCATGGAGTCTCCCGGACCGTTACCGAGGGGGCGTAGCGTGCCCCGGCGGCAGCGGGTCGAAGGCAAAGGGGGCACGATGATCGCCGTGCCCAGGAAGGTGCGAATCTCGCCGACAGGGGACGGATCACGCACGCCCAAAGGGCGGCGGAATACGCAGCCCTAGCTGCGGCAGGCGCCGAGGGGCTTTTCCTGTTTGTGAGTTATCGCGAACTGGCCTACAAGACTTGGGATTATGCGCTGGGGGGAGGACGGGGGAGGGATGGAGACTGCCAGGCAGCCGGGAGAAGAAGCGAAAGGGTGTTGTTCCAGAGGGGGCACGGGAGCGCCGACCCAGAGTCGGCAACGATGATCCCGGTTGCGGGAAGGGGGATGAAGCCGTCGCTGAGGGGCTGAACGGAGACGGATTTCTGCGCGGGCGTCGCCACCAGTTCCAGCGCGGTCGTGGGGGCGGCGAGGCTGTCGCATTGGCGATACAATTGGGAGGGAGCGGGGAGGAAGGCCAAACCCTGGGCCAGGCCGAAGGCGACGACCAGCCAGGTCCAGAGGAGGACTGCCCGTGAAAAATTGTGCCGTGAGAGGGTTTGCCCTGACATGCCCGCCGTTCGCTTTCCTTTGCGTCGAATGTAGGCGCATCGTAGATGAGCGTCAGGCGGAAGTCCAGAGAATTAAAAGGGCCGCGGTCCCCATGCATGAAGAGGAGGCTCCGACGGTCGTTAACGGCCTGCCGGGTTTCTCGGGATCATGAATCTCCGCCAGGTTTCAAGTCGGTCATCAACTTCACCACCGCCAGTTCCTTCGCTTTGGCTTCGATATCGACCGTCATGGTCCGTCCCCTCCAGCAGGAGGGCACATCCGCCGGATCGATGTAATCGGCGTGGGGCTTGGGATCTCCCGCTGTCCAGCCGGCCCGGGGGGATGACAGATGGCAATAGGGCTCACGATGGGATATCCGCCAGGTTTCCGCCGCCAGTTGGGTCGCCTCCTCGATGGACAGACCGTCCGGATGACAGCGGTGATGGTGAACATCATACACGAGGGGAATGGAAAGTCGCTCGCAGGTCGGCAACAGATCGCGGACGGTGTAGCTTTGGTCATCATTTTCCAAGGTCAGTCGGGTTCTGACGGCTTCAGGCAGGTCGTCGAAAACCTGATAGAATCTTTCGAGCGCCAGCTGTTTGTCACCATAAACGCCTCCGGCATGAAGATTGATGACATCCGCCCCCACTGCCTCGGCCAGGTAGGCCTGGTACTCCAGCTCACGGATTGAACTGGCGACGACCGTTGGATGCGGCGAGGACAATACGACAAACTGGTCAGGATGAAAGCTGAGGCGGAGGTCATGCCGACGGGCAAGGATCCTGGTCGCGTCCAGCAGGTGCCTGACGGCATCCCCTTCCGGGAGTTCGTCCAGTTCGTACCCCACTTCAGGATGGGTCATGCGCGGGAAGAGTGGCGACATGATGCGAAAGGCACCGATGCCGAGATCGTGACAGGCTTGCACGGCTTGCAGCAGATTGCGGGCATTGTCATGACAGATGGCGGAAAGCTTAAGGAGCTGTTCGCTCCGAGGCATGGCGCGCAGCGCTTTGGCGGTAGTCGTGCGGAAGGCGATTTTTTCCTGTTTGAACAGGCAGCACAAACCAAAACGCATTGGGCTCTACCTCATCAATTGTCAGGAGCAGACTTCAACCCTCGAAAGGGAATGGCCGGATGACTCGACCAGGGGGCATGTTCTCATACTTGAAACCTCTTTGCCACCGCCGTGGATGGGTCTTTTATCTTATGCTGCTGGCGCTCAATTTCATGATCCCCGCCCCCGCGAACGCCCTGACCGTTGAAAATATTACCTTTGCCGACAGCACCATCATCGGGGGAAAAGCGGTGCCGTTGCGCAATGCGGCATTGCTGCGCTATCTGAAGGTGATAAAGGCCTACGTGGCGGCCCTCTACCTGCCAGAGGGGGTCAAGGCGGAAGCGGTCCTCTCCGATGTACCGAAACGTCTTGAGCTCAGCTACCTGGTATCGATCAGGGGGCCGGATTTCGACAAGGGGGCCGCGCCGGTTCTCGCCCGCAACCAGACTTCGGCGGAACTTTCCCGGCTGCAAGGGCGCCTCGACAAGCTCAATGCCGCCTACCGGGACGTCAAGCCCGGGGATCGCTACTCCCTGACCTATCTGCCGGGACGGGGAACGGAACTCGCCCTGAACGACAGGCCGCTGATCGTCATCGAGGGGGCCGATTTCGCCGCCGCCTATTTCGGTATCTGGCTGGGGCGTGAGCCGATTAATGAAAAGCTGAAGCTGGATCTGCTGAAAGAGCGCTGACATGAAAGGAGGCGGCCGTTCCGGGTCCCGGGGCGGTCCGCGAGCCGGCGGCGGCGAGTATCGGAAACATTCTGGAACAGGAGCCGCACCGGCAATGAACAGCGCCGCTGAAAGCCATGATCTTCTCCGGGAACTCTGCGCCAGGCAGCCGTTGGCGGTGCTGGCCACCGACGCCGAAGGTAAACCGTACACCAGCCTGGTCGCCGTCGCTCTCACCCCGGATCTGCGCCGGCTGTATTTCGCCACGCTCCGATCCACCCGTAAATGGGCCAATCTGGCCGGGAACCCCCACGTCTCCCTGCTGATGGACAATCGCGTTAACCAGGTGACCGATTTCAGCCGGGCGGCGGCCGCAACCATCCTTGGCGTTGCCGAGGAGTTGAGCGGGACCGGGCTGGAGACCGGGCTGGCTATTTTTCTTTCTCGCCACCCGCACCTGGCCGAGTTCGCCGCGTCGCCGGGTTGCGCCCTGTTCCGGGTGCGGATAGCGAGCATCTACCTGGTGACGCGATTTCAGAACGTCACGGAATTCCACTTCTCCCCATGAACCATCCTTCCCCTCTCGCCATCGACCTGGCGGTAACGGTCGATGATTGTTCGGGCATTATCACCGTGACCGATGGAGGTACGGCATGCCGACCGTTTTTCCGATCACCGCGGCCGCAGTCCTGGTTTACATGACCGGCTGGTTCATCGCCGCCCAGATTCGCGGGCGCAACGATATCGCCGATGTGGCCTGGGGCTTGGGGTTCATCCTGGCGGCGGCGATTTCGCTGTTGGCCGGCGGGGTCTACTCGCTGCGGGGGCTGCTGGTCTCGGGGCTGGTGCTGGTCTGGGGGATCAGGCTGGCCGCCCACATTCACAGCCGTGACCGGGGGAAGGGTGAGGATCCGCGTTATCGCCAATGGCGGGAGGAGTGGGGCAAGTGGTTCGTGCTCCGTTCATTCCTGCAGATCTTTATGCTGCAAGGGATGCTGCTGTTGACCGTGGCCCTGCCGGTGGTCTTTATCAACCAGGCGCCGCCGACAGCCTTTGGGTGGTTCGACCTGCTTGGCTTGGCGATCTGGATGACCGGTTTCAGTTTTGAGACCGTTGGTGACCGGCAATTGCTGAATTTTATCCGTGACCCGGCCAACAAGGGGAAATTGATGACCGCCGGCCTGTGGCGCTACACCCGCCACCCCAACTACTTCGGCGAGGTGACCCTCTGGTGGGGGATCTGGCTGATGACCCTGGCCCTGCCGGGGGGCTGGCTGACGATACTCGGCCCGATCACCATCACCTTCCTGATTCTGAAAGTCTCCGGCATCCCGATGCTGGAAAAACGGTATGAGGATCGGGCCGATTTTCAGGAGTACAGGCGCCGCACCAGCGCCTTCTTTCCGCTGCCCCCTAAGGGAGGGATCTGACATGCCGCACGCCTTCAAGATCTACCTGCTCTGCCTGCCGTTCACGTTGCTTTTGGATTACCTCTGGCTGGCCAAACTGATGCAGGGCTTTTATATCAAAGAGCTCGGCCCCTACGCCCGGGTCCGGGGCGCCACCATTATTCCGGTCTACTGGGCGGCGGGTTTGGTTTACCTGCTGCTGCCGCTGGGGATCGTGCTGTTCGCGCTGCCGCGGGTCGATCCGGAACACCTGGCGCTGTCTTCCCTGGCCTGGGGCGCCCTGTTCGGTCTGATCGTCTACGGGGTCTATGACATGACCAACATGGCCACGCTGGAGCGCTGGCCGGTACGGATGGTCTGGGTCGATATCTGCTGGGGCGGCTTCCTCTGCGGGGCAACAACCTGGTTCGCCGCGCTGGCCTCCCGGTGGCTGCAATGATCACGGCACGGATATCCTCATGAAAATCGCGATCATCGGCGGCGGCATTTCCGGTTTGACCACGGCGCACCTGCTGTGCGGCGAACACGACATCACCCTGTTCGAGGCCAATGATTATCCGGGGGGGCACACCAACACCCTGGATGTGACCCATGACGGCACCGGCTACGCGGTGGATACCGGTTTCATTGTCTTCAACGAGCGTACCTACCCCAACTTCATCACGTTGCTGGAGCGTTTGGCTGTGGCGTCGCAGCCCAGCGTGATGAGCTTCTCCGTTGTTTGCGAAACGACCGGACTGCAATACCGCGCCAGCACCCTGGATAGCTTTTTCGCCCAGCGCAAGAACCTGCTCAGCCTGCCCTTCTGGCGGATGCTGTTGGAAATCTTCCGTTTCAACCGCGCCTCGGCGGAATTGTACGGCAGCAGCGACCTGAACCTGACCCTGGGCGAGTATCTCCGCGCCAACGGCTATTCGCCCCTGTTCATCGAAAAGTTTCTCATCCCCATGGGCGCGGCGGTCTGGTCGGCCGATCCGGCGCAATTCCTCTCGTTCCCGGCGGCGGCCTTCGTG
This sequence comes from uncultured Desulfuromonas sp., assembly GCA_937982495.1. GTDB lineage: Bacteria > Desulfobacterota > Desulfuromonadia > Desulfuromonadales > Trichloromonadaceae > Trichloromonas. The sequence goes on along the minus strand of CALJLX010000580.1, from coordinate 2,504 downwards.
CAGTTCTTCACCAATCACGGCATGCTCAATGTTGTCGATCAGCCCACTTGGCGCGTCATCAAAGGCGGCTCCCGCCAGTATGTCGAGCCCCTGATCCGACCCTTCCGCGACCGGATCCGCCTGTCGACGCCGGTGGAACGGGTGCAGCGCTTCGATGACCGGGTGACGGTGACCCCCCGCGGCGGCGAGCCGGAAAAGTTCGACCATCTGGTCTTGGCCTGCCACAGCGACCAGGCGCTGGCGCTGCTGGCCGACCCGACCGCTGCGGAACGGGAGCTGCTCGGAGCCATCCCCTACCAGAAAAACGATACGGTACTGCACACCGACAACCGCTTGCTGCCGTCCCTTCCCAAGGCCCGCGCCAGTTGGAACTGCCTGCTCCCCCGCGCGCAGCGGGAAAGTGTGGTGCTGACCTATTGGATGAACCTGCTGCAGACCCTCAAAGCGCCGGTCGATTTCTGCGTGACCCTCAACCGTCCGGAAACCATTGCTCCGGAGAGGGTCATCCGCCGTCTGGTTTATCACCATCCGGTCTACTCATCGGCCGCCTTCGCGGCGCAGAAACGCCGGGATGAGATCAGCGGCGGAGTCCATCGCACCTCTTATTGCGGAGCCTATTGGGGCTGGGGCTTTCATGAAGACGGCGTCAAGAGTGCCCTGGCGGTCTGTCAACAGTTTGGAAAGGGACTTTAGCCATGGAAAGCTGCCTGTATACCGGACAGGTCGGCCATCAACGCTTGTCACCGATCGGTAATGCTTTCCACTACAGCCTGTTCTTTCTCTATCTCGACCTGGCCGAGTTGGAAACCGTATTTGCGAACCGCCGGCTCTGGTCGGTTGAACGGACAAACTGGGCCAGTTTCCGCCGCGCGGATCATTTTCGCCCGGCATCGTTCCCCCTCGACCAGTCCGTTCGTGATGAAGTGGAGCGTCAGTTGGGCAGACGGCCACGGGGGGCGATCCGGCTACTAACCCATCTGCGCTATCTGGGCTACTGCTTCAACCCGATCAGCATCTATTACTGCTTTGCCGAAGACGGACAGTCCCTGGACGCCTTCCTGATCGAGATCCACAACACCCCCTGGGGGGAAGAGTATCTGCGCGCCTTTGCTGCCCGGACGGACCGGCAAGACGGTGAATGGCATCAGTACCGACTAGACAAGGAGTTCCACGTCTCACCTTTTATGCCGATGGATATTGTTTATGACTGGTGTTTCACCGCCCCGGGGGAACAATTGGCCGTCCACATGACCAACAGTCGCCAGGGGTCCGAGGTTTTCAGCGCCTCGCTGCAACTGCGGCGGCAGCCGCTGACGAGCGGCAATCTGGCAGGCGCCCTGCTGCGCTGGCCGTTCATGACCGCCAAAGTCATTACCTCCATCTACTGGCAGGCGCTGCGCCTGAAATGGAAGGGGGTGCCCTTTTACGCCCATCCGGAACAGTTTGATATCAGGAAAGGACGCTACAGCCGATGAACCGGAACGAACAGACCTGCAGCACCTGTCCGCAAACCGTGTCAACGAGGTTCGGCATCATCAATAAGTCGGCCCGGAGCCTGGTACTGAAGAGCCTGGCGACGGTCGAGGAGGGGGGGCTTACCCTGATTGACGGGGGCGAACTCCATGAGTTCGGTCGGCAGGGTTCCGAGTTGACCGCCACGGTGCGCGTCCAACACCCGGATTTTTACCGGCGGCTGGCCTTCGGCGGTACGATCGCCGCCGGGGAAAGCTACATGGACGGTCTCTGGAGTTGCAGCGACCTGACCGCCCTGATCCGGATCATGGTACGCAATCAGGAGGCCCAGCAGGAGTTGGAGGGGGGGCTGGCCAGATTGACCGTTCCGCTGAACCGTCTCGGACATCGCCGCAACGACAACACCCGAAGGGGCAGCCGCAGGAACATCGCCGCCCACTACGACCTGGGCAACGATTTCTATCGGTTGTTTCTCGACCCGACCATGGCCTATTCCTGCGGCATTTTTGAGCGGGCCGACAGCACCCTGGAGCAAGCATCGACCGCCAAGTTCGACCGCATCTGCCGCAAGCTGGGGCTGGCACCCGGCATGCGGGTGCTGGAGATCGGCACCGGCTGGGGCGGTTTTGCCATCCACGCCGCCCAGAATTACGGCTGTCATGTCACGACCACCACGATCTCACGGCAGCAGCACGATCTGGCGGCGGAAAAAATCGCGGATTGTGGGCTGAGCCGGCAGATCACCCTGTTGCAGCGGGACTATCGTGACCTGACCGGGCAGTTCGACCGACTGGTTTCCATCGAGATGATCGAAGCGGTCGGCCACCGCCACCTGCCGGTCTATTTCCGCACTTGCTCGAAACGGCTGAAACCGGACGGCGCCGCCCTGATCCAGGCCATCACCATGCCCGATCACCAGTATTCGCGCTACCTGAAGGCCCCGGACTTCATCAACCGCTATATCTTTCCCGGCAGCTGCTGTCCGTCACTCCAGGCTATCACTGCCGCCGTCGCCCGAGAAACGGACTTGC
>CALJLX010000579.1 GCA_937982495.1 uncultured Desulfuromonas sp. | reverse complement strand
AGTCGTAGACGCCGTCGCCGTCGCTGTCGAGCGGGCAGCCGTTGGCGTCAACCGCGACGCCGCGCGGGGTGTCGGGGCACTTGTCGAGGTAGTCGGGGACGCCGTCGCCGTCGCTGTCGACCGGGCAGCCATCGGCGTCAACCACGACGCCTTTGGGGGTGTCGGGGCACTTGTCGAGGTCGTCGGTCACGCCGTCGCCGTCGCTGTCGCGAGGAGCGGGGGCCGCGCTCTGGCCACCGACCTGGAAATGCATGCCGGCGGTGTAGAGCAGGTTGTTGTTGGTGTGATTGCCTTCGTCGAGCCCTTGGTCAAAAGCGATGAAATGACGGGCGTCGACGCGGAAAGCGACGTGCTCACTGACGAAGTATTTGACGCCGACACCGTAGTTGGCGCCAAAAGTGTCGTCGGTGACGCCGACTTCAGGATTCAGCGCGAGGTTACCGGCACCCACGGCGATGTAGGGTACCAGCGCGTTGTCCGGCATGAAGTGGTAGAGGCCTTCCAGACGGTAGAGCAGGCCTTCGACCTCGGTCGCCACCCCTTTATTGTTGCGGCCGTCGAAGTCGTCGATGTAGTTGACGGCGGCTTCGAGGCTGAAACTCTTGGTCAGGTTGTAACCGAGACCAAGTCCGAAGGTGGGGGTGTTGTCGTCTTCGAAATTCTGGTCGCCTTCGAAGAGATAACCGCCGTACATCGGCGAAATGGTGAGGGCTCCGGCGCGGTTCTCGGCCGACGCGGCGCCCGCGGTCAGGCCGATAGCGAGCAGCCCAACCAGAAGTTTGTACAATGTGTGTTTCATTTGATCCTCCGTGCAAAGCAGTTTAGTCAATCTTCCCATGGATGGGAACCGGCGAAATAATACCAAGTTTATTAGAATTTGCAAGCAGAGAGAATTTTTCAAAAGAAATATTTAAGTAGGACTCCCCCGCTTTCGCTGCTGGAGCCGAATTCGCTACTGGGCATAACCACCGGAATTACTGGTGATATTTTCTTTGGTGGAGCACCTTGGCTGAAGCTCCAGAAGAGCTCCAGGGAGAGATTGTCGCCCAGGGAGATTCGCGTCAGCGGACGCACCAGAAAGGAGCCGTCCCCCAAGTTCCAGATGGCAAGGGCGCCAAGGGTGACCAGGGGATGGAGGTCGTGTGAAATCGAGGCGAGCAGGTAATGGCGGCCGAGGAGATGGCCCAGCCCCTCCCGGATTGGCGCGGAAAGGAGGATGGCCGGATAATCCTCGGGCTCTTTCGCCCCGAAGCCGTTGTGCAGATATTGCAGGGCGCATAGCGGCCCGGCGGCGAAACGATAGTCGAGTTCCAGCGCTCCTTGGAGAAATTCGTCCCGGGGATCGCCGCCGGGCGTTCCGACCCCTTCTCCGCGATAAGCGGCCAGTTCCCCTTTGATACCCATGCCCAGGAATTGGCTGGCGAAACCGCCCCCGAAGAGGTTGCGGCCGCGCAGGTTGCCGCCCAGGGCAAGCAGATCGATCCCGTCCAGGTTCGTTTCGCCGTGCAACAGATAAGAGTTGCTCTCCTTGTGGCGACCGAAGACCGCGACGGCGCCGATTTCCCCGCCACGGCCGAAGAAACGGCCGGCGCGCAGGGCGTCGATCCCCGGGCGCACATCCGTATCGAGGGCATCGGGAGCGAAGGGGGCGATGATGTCGAGGGGGGAGGCCAAAGCGATGCGCCCGAAACCGATAGCCTGGCGGCCGATGTTCCAGAAAAATCCCTGGAGCGAACCCGAGAGGTTGAGGCGGTCGATTTCCCCGCGCTGACTGAAGCGGCGCCCTTCCCAACGACGTTTTTCCAGATCGAGGCGGCGATTGGCGGTGTTTTCTCGTATTTCCGCCGGAGCTTCCATATCGCTATAGCGCGCCTGCCCTTCGACGGCGAACTCGAACCGCGCATCGTTTCCCAGGGACCGGGCCAGATCCAGGCGCAGGTTGTTGGCGGAATCGAAACCGCCGTCGATCAGTCCCGCCGGGTCGCCCTCGCGATAAAGATTCAGGGACTTGGCATGGCCGCCCATTTCCCAAGGTACGAGTTCGGCGGCACAGGGAGCGCACGGCGGCTGGGTGAAAAGCAGGGCGAGGATGATGCCGGTCAGTCCGACCCTCTTCATGCCGCGGTTTTCGGCGACTGTCGATGATCCGATTCGAGACGGCCGTCCTTGAGGCGGATGACCCGGCGGGCGAGATGGATGACCTGGGGATCGTGGGAGCTGAAGATGAAGGTCGTCCCCTGCTCCTCGTTGAGGCGGCGCATGAGGCGCAGAAGCTCTTCGCTGGTCTGCGAATCGAGGTTCGCGGTCGGTTCGTCGGCGAGGATCACCCGGGGATCGGCGGCCATCGCCCGGGCGATGGCGACCCGCTGCTGCTGTCCGCCGGAAAGATCGTTGGGGCGGCGGTCCTCCAACCCGGCGAGGCCGAGGGCGGCGAAGAGTTCCTCGACCCGGCGACGGCGCGCGGCTTTGGGGATTTTTTGCAGCATCAGGGTGAATTCGGCGTTCTCCGCCGCGGTCAACACCGGCACCAGGTTGTAGGACTGAAAGATGAAGCCGATGTGATGCAGGCGGAAGTCGGCCATCTCCCGCGCCGTCCGGCCGCCGGTTTCGCGCCCGTCGATGCGGATGCTCCCCGACGTGGGCCGGTCGAGGCAGCCGATGAGGTTGAGCAGGGTGGTCTTGCCGCTCCCCGAAGGACCGGCGAAGACGGTAAATTCCCCGGCGCCGATCTCCAGGTCGATATCGGCCAGGGCAATCACCTGTTGACTGCCGAGAGGATAGATTTTACCGACATTGTTCAGTTGAATCAGGGACATGACGACTCCGTCAGGCTGAAGGGGATTGGGCTGAAGAATTTCTCTCTTCATACTGTCGCTAAACTCCCCACTCCTCACTTTCCACTTCCCACCTTTTGCCTTCAGCCTTCGGTCTGCCTCACCGATGCCTCATCGCTTCGGCCGGGGGGATACGGGCGGCCTTGATCGCCGGGTAGATGGAAGCGAGCAGGCAGAGTCCGATGACGTAAAGGCCCATCTCCAGCATCCAGCCCACATCCCAGGCGGCGCGCAGCACCGGATCGAAGACGACCCCGCCGAATTCGAGCCCGGCCGGCATGAGCGCACGCAAGTCGAGACCCCGCGCCGTCAGATACCAGGTGGCGGCACTGCCGAGCAGGGTGCCCAGGGCCATGGCGAGCAGGCCCAGCAGCAGCGCCTCGTGCCAGATCATCAGGCGCAGTCGCCCCGGCGTGGTGCCGATGGCGAGGAGCACGCCGAATTCCCGGATCCGTTCCATCACCGCCATGAGCAGCGTGTTGACTACGCCGATGGTGACGATCAGCAAAATAACGGCGAAAATGAACTTTTGGCTGGCGTAATCGAGGCGGATGGCATCGGAGAGGTTGGGCATGGCGACCTCCCAGGGGAGCGCCCGCACCCGCGGATGTTCTTCCGTCAGCATCGCCAGTTTCGGCAGCAGGCGAGACTGATCCCCGGCCCGTTCCAGGATGACCGCCAGTTCGTGAATTTCCCCGGGAATCCCGGCCATGGCGGCGGCGCGCAGGCGGCCGACCATGACCATCGAGCCGTCGATTTCCTTGAGTCCGGTGCGCAAAACCCCGCGCACCCGCAGCAGTTCGCCGGTCAGTTCGCCGTCGCGATGCTGGACGGTGACGACGAACTTGTTGCCGATTTCCAGTTTCAGTTCCTTGAGCAGGCGGCTGCCGACCAAGGCTTCGCGCCCCTCGGGGTCGGTGATCCGTTCTTCTTCCGGCAGGTTTTTCCAGAAGGGATTGACCTCGGCCTCGGCGACGGGGTCGATCCCCATCAGCAGAATTCCCCGACTTTCCCGGCTCGACTGGGCCAGCCCCGGCAGATAGACCCGGGGTAGGGCGGCGCGAACCCCCGGTTCTCGGGCGATGGCCGCGCTCAGTCCGGCTTCGGCGAAGCTCAATTCCTCGTCGCGGCTTTGCGCGTAGTCGCCGCGATAGAGGGCGATGTGCCCGGAGCCGGCGCGCACTCCGCTGTCGACCATCTGGGCGTAGACCCCGAAGGAGAGGTTGTGGAAGGTTTGCAGCAGAAAGAGGCTCAGGCCCAGGGCGGAAAGGGTGATCAGGGTGCGGCGGCGGTTGCGCCAGAGGTTTTTCCAGGCCAGGGAGAGCAGATCCATGTCAGTCCTCGCGTAGCGCTTCGACGGGTTTGAGCCGCGCCGCCCGGCGGGCGGGGAAGTAACCGGCGGCCAGCGCCACCAGCAGCAGGGCGGCGGCCGGGACCAGCAGGTTTTGGCCGTCAAGCACCGCCGTCAGGCGCGGCGGCAGGGTGCCGCCGGCGTAGGTGACCGCCGACAGGTAGGGGCTCAGGTCGAACCCCACCCGCTGCATATAGAGGGTCATGGCGATCCCCGCCGCGACCCCGAGAATCAGGGAAATCACGGCCAGAACCAACGTTTCCAGCAGAACCAGGGAGCGCACCTCCCCGGGTTTCATGCCCAGGGCCATGAGGATGCCGAACTCACGGGTCCGCTCCAGGACCGACATGAAGATGGTGTTGAGGATGCCCAGTCCGGTCGCGGCATAAAGGATCGTCACCAGGATCAGCCGGGAGACGTCGTAGCTGGCGATCACTTCCTGCATTTCCGGCAGCAGCTGGCCCCAGGTGCGCAACGCCAGTCCGTCGGGAAGGACGGGTTTCAGACTCGCGGCCAGTTCGGCGGCGGCCATCGGCTCGTCGATGGTCAGGGCCAGCTCGTGAATCTTTCCGGGCAGGACGGTGAGCCGTTGCAGCCAGGAAAGTTGCACCAGCACCAGGGCGTTGTCGCGATTGCCGGCGCCGGTTTCAAAGATGCCGCTGACGGTGAGCAGGTCGTTGCCGAGGGAGCCGTCGGCGGCCTGGGTGAGAAAGACCAGCTCATCCCCCGGGCGGACGCCGAGCCTTTTCGCCAGCCCCGCGCCGATGAGGGCAGCGTCGGCTTCGCTCTTTTGCGGATAGTGGCCGGCGATGAGCTGGCGGGAAAAGCTGGTGACCTGGGATTCCCGTTCGGGATCGATGCCGAGAAGTTCGGCGGGTCGGGTCGTATTCCCGTGGGCCACCAGGCCGAAGGCCCGCAACCGGGGAGAGGCGCCGCGCACCCCGGGGCGGCGGCGTAACTGATCCGCCAGATCCGGATCGTCCGCGAAATGGGCGAACATATCCCGATCGTCCTGATAACCGGGCCGGGAAAGGACCAGGTGGCCGTGATACTGCTCCGTGGCCGAAGCCAGCATGTCGGCGAACATCCCGGAAAAGACCCCGAGGGCCAGGATCAGCAGGGCCGAGGAGGCGACCATCGCCGACAGGGTCAGGAGGGTGCGGCGGCTGTTGCGCCAGAGATTGCGGAAGGCCAGCCGCGGCAGCATGTCAGCGGGCCTTGAGGGTGCGCAGGGAGAAAAAGTCCTCGGTGAGGGCGAGATCGAAGCGGATGTCGTGGTAGCGCATGAGGGTCCGCTCCGCCGGTTTGTCGAGGGGGCGCACGGTCATGCGCGAGGGGAGAACGCGGCCGCCGATCTCCCGTACCTCGTCGAAGACGATCTCCCGCACCGGTTGCAGGGCCTCGTCGTAATAATCGACCCGCACGGGAAGTTTTCGGACTTTTTCGATTTCATAGACCAGCTTGCCCCAGACCACCGCCGCCTCCGGCTTGGGCAGGCATTCGATGCGCCAGCTGGTCGCCGTTTCCTCCAGCAGCGCGAAGGTGTAATCCTCATCCACCTGACTGCCCTTGACCAGATCGTCGTTGGTGATGTGACTCCCCATCCACGAGCCGCCCATCATCGACGGCGGAATCTTGATGACCCGGTCGACCTTGGGGAGGTAGTTCCACACCTCCTTGCGCACCTTGAGGGTGGCGACCCCCTTTTCCTTGGGCGGCTCGAGGATGCGAGTGAGAAAATGCTCGCGTCCCAGGGACCAGGATTCCATCTCCAGGGTTCGCCGCCAGTTGTCGGTGGCGACTTCCATGGAGACGCGGGCCTGGGCCGAGCTGCCATGATACTGGGTTTCCACCTGACGGATCAGTTCCCGCAGGTCGAGGGCGAAAACCGGGGAAGCGAAACCGAGAAAACAAAGCACAACGGTCGCGATCGCGGAGGGCATGGGCGTATGCCTTTCGGGATGGGAGGAGAGAAATTACCCTCATTATACCGCCGATTTCCCATTTCAGCAGAGCCGGGTTTTAATCCTCTTTGCCCGTTTCGGCGATAAGTGTGATATAAGGAATGCGGTTTGCCCGAGGTCGGTCTTTGTGGGATGTCGTGGAGGCAACTAGGGGAGGGCGGGAAAAAGACAGGGCCGGATCGCGAAGAACCCGGCCCCGTAAATGCGGAAGAGCGGTTCAGCAGGGGGCGTTGGTCAGCAGCTGCATGGCGATTTCCTCGGCCCAGTCGTCCAGGGCCATCTCCGCCGGCGGAGTGAGGGGCCGGGCCTCCGGAGCGTGATCACGAAGCCAGCCGTTGAGCGCGTCAAGCGCCTGGGCGATACGGTCCTCTCCCCGTTCCGACGCCGTTTGCACAGGAGCCCAGGAAAAGGGCTGGACGCTGGCGAAGCAGGCGTCGAAAAATTCGTCCAGCAACGCGTTGGCCTGGGGATCGTCCTTGACCCGGCGACTCATTTCCATCAACGGCCAATGACTGCTGACCATGGTGACCTCCTCTGATATATTTCTGAGAAATATTGTGCTTGCGGATTATAAATATCCAGTGCTAAACTGCCACTTACTTAATCGGATTTTCACCCACACGGCCCTTTCTGTCAAGATGTAAAAATCTCAATAAAATATTATATCTCATGGAGATATTTTGCTTTCCCATTCCTTCCCGTCCGCGGATGTCGGTTTTCGGATCCGAAATTTGCGTCAATCCCTGGGCCAGACCCAGAAAGAATTTGCCACCGATCTGGGGATTGTCCAGGGCTTTCTCAGCGCCGTGGAAAGCGGCAAGAAAACCCCGTCCGACACCCTGCTCATCGCCCTCTGCCAAGTACACGGCATTCGCCGCGAGTGGCTTCTGACCGGGGAAGGCGAGATGAAACTCGTCGGGGCCGCGCGTGTCGCCGAAGCCGCTGGGGAAATCTCCGGCATCCCCTTGCTGAAACGGATTTCTTCGACCTTTCCCGCGATCGATCCGGCCGAAATCGAGGATGTTCTGCGTTTGCCCGGTTTGCCGCCGGGGTGTTACGCCCTGCGTTTCGAGGGGGATTTCATGGCGCCGACCATCGGCGACGGCGATCTGGTCATTTTCGAGCCCGGGCGGCGCGGGGAAAACAAGGATATCGTCCTCGTGACCAACCGCTGGGGGGAAGTGATTTTCCGCCGTTTGCGCCTGCGTGGCGACGAGATCTATCTGGCGGCGGAAAACGCCTCCTATGTTCCCTTTCGTCCCGATCCCGACACGCGCATTCTCGGCAAGGTGACGGCGATCTGGCGCAAAGTGAAAATCTGACATTCAAATTTTGGTGTTAAGTCAATGATCCTCGTCGGTTTTCTCGGGTCTGTCCGAGGTTGGGAAAAAGTTTTTTAGTCGTGTTTTTCAGGAGATTGACCGAATGGAGAAGATTGAACTGCCGGCGGAAAAACGCGTCGGTCATCTGAAGCTGCTGCGCGAGCCGCGCCGCATCGGCGCCAAGGAATTCAACGCCCTGTCCCGAAGCGAACGGCTCGATATCATCCGGCGCGAGCACGGGCGAAAAAAATACAACCTGCTCATCGAGGCCGATGACGCCGAGGCCTTGGTCCGGCGCATGGCCGCCCAGGAAGTCTATCTGTTGATCAAGGAGCTGGGGCACGAGGATGCCGTCGACCTGATGCCGATGGTCGACGCCGCCCAGTTCACCACCTTTATCGATCTCGATTGCTGGCGGGGGGATGTCTTTGACGGCGCCGCCGCACTGCGGTGGTTGGCCCTGCTTTTGGAGGGGGGGGAAGACCTGGTGGTGCGGGCCTTTCGCCAACTCGACTTCGAGCTGCTGGTGCTGATGATCAAGAAGCAGGTCAACATCCTGCGCGGCCCCGAGGATATCGATGAGGATGACGTGCGCATCGAGGCGGTACGCCGGGACGGCGGCTACGAGATCGAGTACCGGGACGGCGAGAATGCCAAGCTGGTCGGCTCGATCCTCGACATCCTCTTTCGCGCCGACGGCGACTTCTATCAGCATCTGCTCGAATCGGTGCGCTGGGAGCAGGATTCGCTCCTCGAAGAAGAAGTCTATGCCCTGCGCCGCGGTCGTCTGCTCGACCGGGGTTTCCCCGATCCCTTCGAGGCGCTGGCGGTGCATGCCCCCATCGATCCCGAACGCTTCAATGTCGATTTGTACCGGAAAAGCGCTTTGCTCCCGGGGGAAAATGTCGAGCCTCCGGGTTTTTATCTGACTCCGGCTCGCCCCCGGGATCTGCTCGCCGAGGTTCTGGCCGGCGGCATCCGCGAGCAGGTGGCCTGGGAGCTGACCTATCTGGTCAACAAGGTTCTGGTCGCCGAGCGGATCGATGTGGGTGACCCGGCTCAGGTTCAGGCGGCGACCGAAGAGGTTTATCGCTATCTCAATCTGGCCCTCGAAGAGCTCGGCGACGGCGAGGTCGGCAAAGGAATCTCCCTTTTCGATGAGATCTATCTCGAAATCCTCTACCGGGTCGGGTACAGCCTGACCCTGCGTCTCGGGCAGCGGGCGAAAAAGCTGCGCCAATCCGTTATCGGGCCCTACCTCGATGGCCCCTTCCGCGCTTTGGTCGAGGCCCTGACACAAAAAAAACCGCGCTTCTTCGAAGGGGTTCTCGAAGCCGACCGTGCCGGCGCGCGGCCCTTCGCCTCCCGAAACGATCTGGTGTTGACGGGAGAATGGCTGAAGCGGATCGAAGCGCAGATGCGCCTCTTTGATGGTCGTCTCGGTTTCGAGTTGCCGGTGCCCGAAAATCTCGACCTGTCCGGCTGTCATCCCGATCATGTAGACGATCTCGCCCTTTCCGATTTTTTTCTCACCGCCCTCGCCAACCGCGTGCTCGGTCGGCCCTTTGTCCCCGCGCCCATCCCCCGGGCCGAACTGGCCGAACTGCATGGCCGGGTCTGCCGCGCCGGCAAGCTCGATGCGTCCTTGCGCGAGGAGACCTTGCGTTTTCTGGAGGGACTCGAAACCGGCGCCGGAGAATTCGGCTCTTACTGCCTGGACCTCTGGGAGGAGGAATTCTGCCGCCTCAAGGTCGCGGATTTCGATCCCCGTTACGGCTGTGGGCTGATCGTCAAGGATTGAGGGAGGTAGAGGATGCGTTTCTCGCTCGTTTTTCTGCTGTTGTTGCTTGCCGCGCCCGTACCGGGCCTGGCCCTGGACAAGGAGGAATCGATGCCGAACTCGGATACCAAACCTGCGACCGCGACCTTCGCCGGCGGCTGTTTCTGGTGCATGGAGCCGCCCTTCGCGCAACTCGATGGAGTGCTTTCGGTGACCTCCGGCTATACCGGCGGCCGGCAGGAAAACCCCAGTTACGAGGATGTCGCCCGGGGCTTCACCGATCACCGCGAGTCGGTGCGCATCCTCTTCGACCCGGCGCGGATCGGTTACGGCGAACTGCTGGAAGTCTTCTGGCGCAACATCGACCCCACCGACCCCGACGGCCAGTTCGCCGACGAGGGCGGGCACTACCGCACCGCCATCTTCTATCACGACGAATCCCAGCGCGAACTGGCCGAGGCCTCGAAAAAGCGAATGGAAGCATCGGGTCGCTTCGACGGCCCCATCGTCACCGACATTCTTCCCGCCATGCCCTTCTATCCCGCCGAGGAGTATCACCAGGAGTATTACAAGAAAAATCCCCAGCGCTATAAAATGTACCGCCGGGGCTCCGGCCGGGAACGCTACCTGGAGCGGATGTGGGGCGGGGAAGGGAAGTAGGGGGGCGAGAAAATCACAGCCGAACGCCGGCGTGGCCGCAGGTCGCCGCCGTCAATTCTCGCGGGGGAAATTCCGATGTTTTTTTACCGTATTATCGTCCTCAGTCTGTTTCTCGTCAGCGTGGGTTCGGCGCTGACGGTCGCCGCCGCCGAGGTTCCGGCCATCGCCGCCGCCGCCGATCTCAAGTTTGCCCTGGCCGAGGCGGCGGCGGGTTTTTCGGCGGGAACCGGGAAACAGGTACGGATTTCCTTCGGTTCTTCCGGCACCTTTATGACCCAGATCGAACAGGGCGCGCCCTTCGAGATCTTTTTGTCGGCGGATGAGAATTTCGTTCTGCGCCTTGCCGAGCGGGGATTGACCGAGGATCGCGGGAATCTTTACGCCGTCGGCCGGATCGTGCTCTTCGCTCCGCACGGCTCCGCCCTGGCTGTCGACGATGAACTGCGGGGGCTCGCCTCCGCGCTGGCCGCCGGAAAAATCCGGCGCTTCGCCATCGCCAATCCCGAGCACGCTCCCTACGGGCGGGCGGCGCGGCTGGCGCTGCAAGCCGCCGGGCTGTGGGCGGAGCTTGCGCCGCGTCTGGTCTTCGGCGAGAATGCGGCCCAGGCCATGCAATTCGCTGCTTCCGGATCGGCGGACGGGGGGATCGTTCCCCTGTCCCTGGTCAAGGCCCCGGAAACGGCCGGGTTGGGCCGGTATGCGATCATTCCGCAAGCCGGGCATGCCGCCGAACCCCTGCGCCAGCGGATGGTACTGCTCAAGGAGGCGGGGCCGACGGCGCGGGAGTTTTACCGATATCTGCAAACGCCGGCGGCGCGGGAGCTGCTGGAACGTTACGGTTTCGTCGTGCCGGAGGGCGAAGGCGAATGATGGACTGGTCGGCAATCGCGCTCTCCCTGCGCCTGGCCCTGGCGACCCTGCTTATCCTGCTCCCCCTGGCCCTCGCCGTCGCCCGCTGGCTGGCGGTTACTTCTTTCAGGGGCAAGCCCTGGATCGAGGGGCTGCTGGCGCTCCCCCTGGTCCTGCCGCCGACGGTCATCGGCTATTACCTGCTGGTGAGCATGGGCCGACAGACGCTGTTCGGCCACTATTACGAACGGCTGGTCGGGCACACCCTGGCTTTCAGCTTCGAAGGGCTGGTGGTGGCGTCGATCCTCTTCAATATCCCCTTCGCCGTGCAGCCCATGCAGCGGGCCTTCGCCGCCATTCCCCGGGAGGTGCGCGAGGCCGCCCAGTGTTGCGGACTGACCTTTCGGCAGGCGTTGCTGCGCATCGAACTGCCTCTGGCCTGGCCGGGCATTCTTTCGGCGGCGGTACTGACGTTCGCCCACACCCTGGGGGAATTCGGCGTGGTCCTCATGGTCGGCGGCAACATTCCCGGCGAAACCAAGACCGTGGCCATCGCCATCTATGACCGGGTGCAGTCCTTCGATACGGCCTCCGCCGGAGCCATGGCCCTGTTGCTGCTGGTCATTTCCCTGGTCACCATCGCCGTCAGTTACGGCCTGGCCGAGCGGCTGCTGAAAGGACGGCGGGCGTCATGAACCTTTCCATCGCCATCCGTCACGACGGGCCGCTGCTCGATTTCGCCGCCGAACTGCCCGAGGGGCGCATCACCGCCCTGGTCGGGCCGTCGGGGAGCGGCAAGACGTCGATCCTGCATGCCGTCGCCGGACTGCTACGGGTGCGCGAGGCGCGTATCCGCCTGGGGGATACCGTCTGGGACGAAGAACGCGTCCATCTCCCCACCCGGCTGCGCCCCATCGGGCTGGTTTCCCAGCATTACGGTCTTTTTCCGCACCTGACCGCGCAGGGCAACGTCGAGATGTCCCTGACCCATCTGCCGAACGGGCAACGGCGCGAGCGCGCCCGGCACTATCTCGCCTTGGCCCGGGTCGAGGGATTGGAAGGCCGCTTTCCCCACGAGCTCTCCGGCGGCCAGCGGCAGCGGGTGGCCCTGGCCCGGGCCATCGCCCGCGACCCGCGGGTGCTGCTTCTCGACGAGCCCTTTTCCGCCGTCGACCGCAGTACCCGTCAGCGTCTTTACATCGAACTGCGCCGTCTGCACGCCGAGCTGCGCACCACCGTTCTGCTCGTCACCCACGATCTCGATGAAGCCGCGCGCATGGCCGGCCACCTCGTTCTGCTGCGCCACGGACGGCTGTTACAGGCGGGGCCGACGGCGGAAGTGCTGGCTCGTCCGGCCTCCGTGTCGGCGGCCCGACTCCTCGACATCCCCAATGTTTTCGCCGGGGAGTTCGCCGGACTGGATTCGGACGGCGCGGCGCTGCTGCACTGGGGACCGCACCGGCTGCGGCTGACCCCCGCGCCGAAGATCGCCGTCGGCAGCCCGGTGCGCTGGGCGGTCCTCCCCTCCAATCTGCTGCTGGTGCGCCTCGACAAGCCCTGGGGCGAGCATCTGGAAAATCCCATCCCCGGCCGGGTGGGCGAGGTGCTGGAGCTGGGCGGCGAGGCTCTGGTCTGGGTCGTCCCCGACGGCCTGCCGGAAACGCGGATGCAGATGCGCATCCCCGTTCGTTCCTTACGCCGCTCGCCCCTGCAGGTCGGCGCTCCCCTGACCCTGTGCCTGCGCGCGGCGGATATCGTGCCGCTGGCCGATGTCCCGGCCCACGAGTCCTGAAGGGCACTTTCGCCCTCCGCTTCATCTCCGGAGTTTTGTTCATGTCCGCTTCCACTCTTCTTCTTCGCCGCTCCCCGGAGGAGCAGACCCGTCTCGAAACCATGCTGCGCGAAATTTTCGAGGAGCGCTTTCCCTTCAATGCCCTGATCGGCCTGCGGGTCGAGTCCTTCGCCCCCGAGGCCCCCGGGCTGGCCTTCGCCATGCGGCCCGAACTGGTCGGCAGCTATGTCCACAACCGGCTGCACGGCGGCGCCATCGCCACCGCCCTCGATACGGTGGGCGGCTTCGCCGTGGTGGTGGCGGTGGCGGAGAAACATGCCGACGAGACGGCCGATCAACTGGTGACCCGTTTCGGCCGCTTCAGCACCATCGATCTGCGGGTCGATTACCTGCGTCCCGGCGTCGGCCGGAGTTTTCACGCCCGCGCCGAGGTCACCCGCCTGGGCGGTCGCATTGCCTCGGCGCGCATGGAACTGCGAAACGAATCGGGCCTGCTCATCGCCACCGGTTCGGCCGCCTACATGGTCAGCTGAGGCGGCCGGAATTTTGACCCGGCGCTTTCCCTCCCGGCGGTTTACGTGACGCCGGCCGGGAGCCAACCCTCCCCCCCAGCCCTTCCTTCCGCGCCAACACATCGTAATCGCTCCATTCCGGCGGCGGGAGTCAACGCCTCGTTCCGGCCGGAATGTTTTTTGCAAAATCGCTTCGGATGCGGCCGTTTCTTCCTTTTCCCCTCCGAGGTGTTTTCATGCTGAACCATCTGAGATTACGCGGCAAAATTCTCCTGTCGGTCGGTACGGTGGTGACCTTGGTCCTGGCCCTGGTCCTGGGCATTGTCGTCCAGCGTTTTCGTAGCTACGCCGAGACCCAGGCGCAGGAGCTGGCCCGGGAAGTGGCGGGAAAATACGGTTTCGCGGTGCAGTCGCGCATCGAACTGGCGATGCAGGCCGCCCGTTCGATGGCAGTGATCTTCGAAAGCGCGGCGCGACATCCCGAGCAGACCAATCGGGATCTGTTCGATGCCCAGATGCAGGGTTTGCTGGAATCCAATCCCATGTTCTTCGGTATCTGGGCCACTTTCGAGGCGAACGCCCTGGATGGCCGGGACGGAGAGTACGTCAATCACAACGCTACTCATGGCGAGGACGGGCGGTACGCGCCGTACTTTTTTCGCTCCGGGGATAAGATCGAAGGGAGTTATTCCCCCGCCGAGGATACCGATGAGTATTACCGCGTGCCGAAGACGACCGGCAAGGAGATGCTGGTCAATCCTTATTACGACGAAGAAGTCGCCAAGCAGATGGCGACGGTGGCGGTGCCGATTCTCAAGGAGGGACGGGTGCTCGGCGTGGTCGGTATCGACATCGTTCTCGACTATTTCCAATCCTTGATCGCCGAAATCAAACCCTTTGAAACCGGCTACGGATTTCTGGTCGGCAACGACGGTACCCTGGTGGCTCATCCCCGGGAAGAATTTCTTTCGAAAAACCTTGGCGATGTCGTTACCGACGGCGAGGGGGCGGAGATGATGCGGGCGATTGCCGAGGGGGGCATCGCCGAGTTTACCCGCATTGGCCTGGTTGACGGGGAGCTGTCCTATCAGGTGCTGGAACCCGTTCGGGTCGGAGAGTTCGCGGCGCCCTGGAGCCTGGGGGTTTCCATCCCCTTGGCCAAGGTGAACGCGGGGGCGACCGCGCTGCTCCGGTTCGCCGTTGCCGTCGGCGGGCTGGGGCTTTTGGGGTTGGTGACGGTGATTTTTCTGGTGGCGCAAAATATCGTCACACCTTTACGCAAAGCCCAGGATTTGGCCGAGGCAATCCGCGACGGTGATCTGTCGCGGCGGCTTGAGGTCCATGCCGGCGACGAAGTCGGCAAATTGTCCGAGGCTCTCAATGCCATGGCCGACAATCTGCAGAACGAAATTCTCACCGCTTTCCGGAAACTGGCCGAGGGCGATCTGAGTTTTGTCGCCAGCGGCGTCATCCGCGAGCCGCTGGCCCGAACCAATGCCGCGCTCAATACGCTGGTGGGGAAAATCCGCCTCAGCGGCGACGAAATCGCCAATAACGGCGCCCAGGTCGCTTCTTCCAGTCAGGATCTTGCCGACGGTGCCACTCAACAGGCCAGCGCCCTTGAAGAGATCAACAGCACTCTGACCGAGATCACTGCCCAGACCCGGAAGAACGCCGACAACGCCGCGCAGGCCGAGGCCCTTTCCGAACGGATGCGGGCCGCCGCCGCCCTCGGTGACGAGCGAATGCGAGAGATGGTCGGGGCGATGGCGGAAATCAGCGGCGCCGGCCGGAACATTTCCCGGATCATTCAAGTGATCGACGAGATTGCCTTCCAGACCAATCTGCTGGCGCTGAACGCGGCGGTGGAGGCCGCTCGCGCCGGGCAGCACGGCAAGGGCTTCGCGGTGGTTGCCGAGGAGGTGCGCAATCTCGCCGCCCGCAGCGCCAAAGCGGCCCGGGAAACGACGGAACTGATCGAAGGCTCGGCGGAAAAGACCGGCAAGGGGATGGAGATCGCGGCGAAGACCGCCGAGTCCCTGCGAGAAATCATGGAGGGGGTAACGCGGGTGACAACTCTGGTGGGGGAAATCGCCACCGCTTCGGGGGAGCAGGCGGGAGGAATCGATCAGGTCAGCCAGGGGTTGCAGCAGATCGATCAGGTAACGCAGAAGAACACCGCCAACGCCGAGGAAAGCGCTTCGGCGGCGGTGGAGTTGGCGGCTCAGGCCGAGGCCCTGCGGGGGATGCTGCAACGCTTCAAATTGGCCGACCCACGGGCGCCTTCGGTGGCGGAACCGGTCTGACGGAAAGGGAAGGGTGTCATCATGGAGAAAATTCTCTACACCAATGCCGAGGTGCAAGACCTCATCGCCCGGGACGGGGCGGTTCTGATCGACATTCGCGATCGCGAGCAGTATCTCGCCGGGCATCTTCCCGGAGCCGTCAACATCCCCGAGTTTTTTTCCTATCTGGCCGAAACCACGGAAGAAGGACTCGCCGCGCTGCAGCGCACCTTCGCGGAACTGCTCGGGCGCGCCGGGGTCGATCCGGACAAACCGGCGATCGTTTACGAATACGCCCTGGAAACCTGGTGCGGCGCATCCTGTCGAGGCTACTGGCTGCTCGACTATCTCGGTCATCCCCGT
>CALJLX010000578.1 GCA_937982495.1 uncultured Desulfuromonas sp. | reverse complement strand
TCCCCCTGCTGCTGGGCGACACAGCCGCCGACCCCGAGAATCAGCCCGGGCCTCGCGGCTTTCAGCGGTTTATAACGGCCGAGATGACCGTAGACCTTGCGCTCGGCCTTGTCGCGGATGGCGCAGGTGTTGAGCAGGATCAGATCCGCCGCCTCCGGCCGATCGGCGGGAAGATAATCCATGGCCCGGAGAAGATCGACGATCTGCTCCGAATCGACGACATTCATCTGACAGCCGAAGGTTTCCAGAAAAAAATGTTTTTGCATAAACTTGACGAAAGATTCCTTGATGATTTTTATCGGAAAATGATAAGCGGTTTGCGCCGGTCCCGTCAAACGGAATCAGGGATTTCCCTGAATCACAGGGGCGTGCGGTTCAATTCGTGACCGTTGCGCGCCAGCGCCTCTTCCAGCAGGGTCAGGAGCGCGGCGGGGTGTTCGACGGCGAGGAAGCTCAGAACGGCATCCCCCTCCGAGGATACGGCGCGCACATGGGCCAGCTCCGGCCCCAGCGGTTTGACGCGAAAGCTGCAAAGACCGGCAAGTTCCATACAGTCGAGGCGCCGCCGGAAAAGTCCGCGCCGGGCCAGCAGGCGCCGATTGCTCACGGCGTAACCGACCCGGCTCCATTCCAGACGCGCCAGCAGCAGATGACCGAATGCCAGGTAGAACCCGGCAAGCCAGAAGGGGACCGGCACCAGGGCCGGCCAGGGCCAGGGTTGAGCCTTGGCCAGGCCGCAGGCGATCACCTGCCAGTAGAGAGCCACCGCCAGAAGCAGCACCCCGAAAAGGGAATGGACCCAGTTGCGGAAAGTAAAGGCGCGGGGCGCGGGTCGCCCTTCCCAGGCCAGGGTTTCCCCTTCGGCGAGATCGTCGTTCCAGTTCATTTTTTTACCTCCGGAAGCCGCAGTCGTTCAGCGGCGAATTTACCCAGCTTGCCGCGCGGATCGGCCTCGGCCACCGCCCGATAGAATTCCCGGGCGGCGCTAAGCTTCCCCACCTTTTCGTAGGCCTCGGCGAGAAGAAAGGCGGCCCGTTGGGAGGGGAGCAGGCGCAGGGACTCTTCCAATTCGAGAATAGCCGCGGCCGCCCCTCCCTGTTGCAGATGGGCGTAGCCGAGGCCCATGCGCGAATAGTAATAACGCCGATCGAGAGCCACGGCCTTGGCCAGATGAAGACGGGCGGAGCCGAGATCGCCGACCTGCAGATAGGCGGTCCCAAGGGCGGCGAGAATGATCGATTCGTCGGGCGCCGCCGCAGCCGCCCGCAGATAGGTCGCCACCGCTTCGCGCAGCTGCCCTCCCCGCTCCAGGGCGCGCGCCTCATCGTAAAGAGCAAAGCCCGGAAGATTCCCGCGCAAACGCTTCAGCGCCTGGTGGAATTCCCCATCTCCGGTGCGCGTTGCCGCCCCGGACGAAGCCCCCGACTCACGGGCGAGAACCTTCAGGTCGTTGCCGACCGGCGGGTGACGCTTCAGCATCCCCTCGCGCCAACCGGGTCGATTCGCGGTCTCTTGGGCCTGAAAAAACTCCTGCAGCCGCACCCCTTCGTGGGGGTCATAACCGGCCTTCGCCAGCAGCGGCGGCGTGCCGCGCAGCGCCGCCGTTTCCTGTCGGGCCGTGAATCGGCCTTTCAGCAGCAAACCGGCCCGTTCCGGAGCCAGACGGGCCTCGGGGGCGTAGGAGGGAGCGGAGACGAGCGGCGGCGGATCCCCCTGGGATGCCCCCGCCAGTTGCGCCGCATGCCCCTGTCGGACATGCTCCAACTGATGGGCAAGCAGGGCCGCCACCTGTCCTTCCCTTTCAAGTTCGGCCACGAGCCCGCGAGTGACCAGGACAAACCCGCCGGGCAGGGCCAGGGCATCGGGGCGGGACTCGTTTACCACGACGAATCGCGCTCTTTCAGCGGACGACAGAAGACGTTCGCCGACCTTCTGAAGATAGGCTTGCAGAGTGCTGTCGGGATAAAGGCCGCCGAGAAGCTGACAGGTCGCCGGGAAAAGTCGCTCTCCGGTCCGGGCGGCGATCTCATCGGTGGCGACTACGGCCACCGTCCGCCCGGGCATCGCGACTGTGCTGCGAGGAGTCATCCGGTGCCCACCGCAACCGGCCAAAAAAAGCGTCAGAACGAGGGTCCCCGGTAAAAGAATGGTACGCGCCACAATCGGCCTCCTTCGTTGGGAGGGGTCAGGATAAAGGAAAACGGCGACCGGATAAAGGGCAAAGAGCAGCTGCGAATCAACAAAAAGTCCCCGCGGTCGACGTCAGGACGTTTTTTTCTGGCGCCGGTTAGGGAAAGTGGTTTATAAATATGCGGTTGTGCCGAGACAACCCGCGCCGCCTTATCCCGCGCCCCCGATTCCCCCACCGGCGTCCCCGGAAACCTCCGCCGTCGCCACGGGCTCGAAATCCGCGAAAAAACCAACCTCAGGAGCCATCGCTACACATGCCAGAAATGATTCGGAACATCGCCATCATCGCCCACGTCGACCACGGCAAGACCACCCTGGTCGACGCCATGCTCAAGCAGTCCGGGATTTTCCGCGAAAATCAGGTCATCACCGAGCGGGTCATGGACAGCAACGACATCGAGAAGGAACGGGGCATCACCATCCTCGCCAAAAACCTTTCGGTTCACCATAACGGCTACAAAATCAACATCGTCGACACCCCCGGTCATGCCGACTTCGGCGGCGAGGTCGAACGCGTCCTGAAAATGGTCGATTCGGTCCTGCTCCTGGTCGATGCCTTCGACGGCCCCATGCCCCAGACCCGCTTCGTGCTGAAAAAATCCCTCGACCTGGGGATCAAGCCGATCGTCGTCATCAACAAGATCGACCGCCCCGGCGCCCGCCCCGAGGAAGTCGTCAACCTGGTCTTCGACCTCTTCTGCGAACTCAACGCCAACGAGGAACAGCTCGACTTCCCCATCGTCTATTCGAGCGCCAAACTCGGCTTCGCCAAGCGCGAACTGAGCGACGAATCGAGCAATCTCGAACCCCTCTTCGAAATGATTCAGAAACGAGTGGCGCCCCCCGTCGTCAATCCCGACGCCCCGTTCCAGATGCTCGTCACCAGCATCGACTATAACGAATATATCGGCCGCATCGCCACCGGCAAGATCTTCAACGGCCGGGTCAAAGCCGGCGAGACCATCGTCGCCATCGACCGTCAGGGCAAGCAGACCCGCGGCCGCATCAGCAAGCTGCTCGGCTACGAAGGGCTCAAGCAGGTGGAGATGACCGAAGCCGGCGCCGGCGATATCGTCACCATCGCCGGCTTCGAGGAGATCGGCATCGGCGAAACCCTGGCCGCCGCCGCCGATCCCCAACCCCTGCCCTATGTCGCCATCGACGAACCGACCCTCTCCATGAACTTCATGGTCAGCGACTCGCCCTTCGCCGGCCGCGAAGGCAAATACGTCACCAGCCGCAACATCCGCGACCGGCTGATGCGGGAATTGCGCACCAACGTCTCGCTGCGCGTCGAGGAGACGGACAACACCGATACCTTCAAGGTCAGCGGCCGGGGCGAACTGCACCTGTCGATTCTCATCGAGAACATGCGTCGCGAAGGCTTCGAACTCTCCGTCTCCAAACCCGAGGTCATCTTTCGCGAAATCGACGGCGTGCGCTGCGAGCCGATGGAATACCTGGTGATCGACGTACCCGAGGAGTTTCAGGGAACGGTCATCGAAAAACTCGGCACCCGCAGGGCGGAAATGGTCTCCATGCAGCCGATGGACGGCACCAACCGCCTCGAATTCGTCATCCCCGCGCGGGGGCTGATCGGCTTCCGCACCGAGTTTCTCACCGACACCCGCGGCACCGGGGTGATGAATCACACCTTCCACGAATACGCCCCCTACAAAGGGCCTATCGCCGGGCGCAAGAACGGGGTGCTGATTTCCATGGA
>CALJLX010000577.1 GCA_937982495.1 uncultured Desulfuromonas sp. | reverse complement strand
GAAAGGGTCGCCCGTTAAGGATCGACGTCCGCGCCATTTCGGGATGGACCATCCTCTTCGGGCCGCGATCCTGAAAAATCACCCCGCCTTTTCCCGGCAGAGAGGGCAGCGGCCGAAGATTTCGTGACGATGACTGAGCAGGAGAAAACCGTGTTGACGGGCGACCTCTTCCTGCAACTGCTCGATGCGCGGATCCTCGAATTCGACGATGGCACCGCAGTCCTTGCAAATGAGATGGTCGTGATGCTCGGCGTCGGTGGTCGATTCGTAGCGGGTCTGGCCGTCGCCGAAATCGCGGGAAGCGGCGATACCGCATTCGGAGAAGAGCTTGAGGGTGCGGTAGACGGTGGCATAGCCGATATTGGGATGCTTCTTGCGCAGCTTGAGGTAGAGATCTTCCGTCGAAGGATGGGAACCGCAGCGCAGAAAGGCGTCGAGAATGATCTCCCGCTGGCTGGTCCATTTGAGGCCCTGCTCGGTCAGATAATCACGAAAGATCTGAGTTTTCTCCTGCATCGGCACGCCCCTTTATTGAAATTGGAAATCAACTTACAACAAGGAGCAAGACCGGTCAAGGGGATTTGAGGAGTTGTGGAAAAAAGAAAGGTGGTTTCACCTCCCGTTCGCTGCGCTCGCAAGAGGCACGGAGGGCACGGAGAAAACCCGGGATTGACTCCCGGAGCCCTCCGTGCCCCCGTGGTTAAGATCTGGAAGACTCGCTCAGCCAGTCATCGGGAGATAACGATACAGATACCCCGTGAGTTTGCCGAAGAGGTTGAAAAAGAGCATCAGGCCGACCACCATCAGCAGTCCGCCGGTGACGATCTCCATGATCCGGATGTGCTTGCGGAAGCGGTTGAAGAAGGAAAGAAAGCTGTGAAAGAGTACCCCGGCGATCAGAAAAGGGATGCCGAGACCGGCGGAATAGATCGCCAGCATGAAAATCCCTTTGGCGTAATCGGCCGAGGTGCCGGCCACCAGGGCGAGGATGCCGCCGAGAATGGGGCCGATGCAGGGAGTCCAGCCGGCGGCGAAAGCCAGGCCGACGAGAAAGGTGCCGAGAAAGCCGCTCGGCTTCTCCCGCAGCCGCACCCTTTTCTCCCCAAGCAATACGCCGAAGTGGAAAAGCCCGGACATGTGCACGCCGAAGAGAAAGACGAGCACGCCGCCAATGCGCTGCACCCAGATCAACCCCTCCCGCATGTGCTCCTGAAAGGTGGCCGACGCCACCCCGGCCAGGGCGCCGAGGCTGATAAAGACCACCGAGAACCCGGCGATGAAGGTCAGGCTGTGCAGGATGACCGCCAGCCTCACCTTGGCCGAGGGGTTGGCGTCCTGCAACTGACCGAAGGAAAGGCCGGTGATGTAGGTCAGATAGGAGGGGATCAGCGGCAGCACGCAGGGGGAAAAGAAGCTCAGCACCCCGGCGGAAAAAGCGATCCAGTAGGTCAGGTCGGCAGCGTTACCCATAAAGTCTTATCCCTTCGCCAAAAAGGTGAGGTAGTCGACAGTCGAATCATCGTCCCATTCCCTGGCGCCGAGGATGTGATTGAGAATGACGCCGTCCTTGCCGATGATAAAGGTTTCCGGAAAACGAAAGACCCCGTAGCGGTTCTGCGCCTTGGCCCCATGATCGAGAAGAATGGGGAAGGTGAAATTCTTCCCCTTGAGAAAGGCCGGGACCGTGTGTTCTCCGTCGATTTCGACGTTGACCGCGAGCATGACGAAATCGAGCCCTTCCATCTTCTCGTTGAGCCGCTGCATGGCGGGCATCTCGGCCCGGCAGGGAGGACACCAGGTCGCCCAAAAGTTGAGCATGACGACCTTCCCCCGGTATTGTTCAAGGGTCACGGCTTTCCCGTTCAGATCGACAAGTTGAATATCGGGCGCCAGGGCGCCGACCTTGACCCCGGCCGAGGGGGGAATTTCGGGGCGAGCAACTCCGGCGAAGGCCGGTACGGCCAAGCAGAGCAGAAGAGCGAAAAGGCTGACCAAAAGGGATAAACGCATGAAGGGTCCTTTCATATGAAAAATTCGATATTTGAAATTTGTACTATTGGATACGAAAAAAGTCAAGATTCGCCCGCCCCCGGTTTCCCTGCCGGGCCTTCCGAGGCCTCGGCCCAGAGCGCTTCGACGGCGTCCATCTGCTCTTCGCTGAAGCCGAAGTAATGGGCCAGTTCGTGGACGATGGTCTCGCGCACGATCTTGCCGAGGGACTCGCCGGTTTCGTCCCGGTAATTTTCCACCGCCCCCTGATAGATGGTGATGACGTCGGGCAACCCGGTGTAGTCGTGGGTCCGTTCATCCAGCGGTACCCCCCGGTAGTAGCCGAGCAGGTCGCGGGGATCGTCGAAACCGACCTCTGCCAGGGTCTCGGCATCGGCCCAGGTTTCGACCTGAAAGGAGAGATTATTCACCGCGGCGAGAAATTCCCCGGGAATTTTGGCGACCATACGCGTCACCAGATGTTCGAAGGTGCGCCGATTCACGTTCCGAAACCCTGATTGCGGGCGACGCGGAAGACCGAAGTGAAGTGGGCGACTTCCGTCCCCTGCTCGTCGTAAAGCCCGGCCTCGCCGTAAAAGGTGCGTCCTTCCGGGCCGCGCACCTCGGCCCGGGCCGTCACCCTCCCTTCCTTGACCGGCGCCAGAAAACGGGTTGTCAGTTCGGTGGTGGCGAAAATCGTCCCCGGCGGCAACAAGGATTTGATGGCCATGGCCACCGCCGTATCGGCCAGGGTGGTCAGTGCCCCACCGTGCATGAAACCGCCGCCCATGGCCAGCTTCACCCGGAAATCGACGGTCAGTACGGCCTTTCCCGCTTCCGCCTCGACAATGCGCAAGCCCACCAGATCCTCGAAGGGCGCCGTGTCGATCCAGCCGTCCAGGGCAAACTGCCGCTCCAGCGGCCGCCGCGACTCCTCCCCATCCACCAGCAAACGCGCCATAAACGATCCTTTCAACAAATCAAAGCAAACGCCCTTCAGCCTTCAGTCTTCCTACAAATCCACATAATACCCGCGCCCGCCCCGCACCACCAGAAAACGCAGGGGCTGCCGGCCATACAGGCGTTCCATCAGACGACTGAACTCATCGACCGAGGAGAGCCTCACCCCGGCCACCTCGGTCACGAAGTCGCCGGCTCGAATGCCGATCTCTTCCGCCTTGCTCCCGGCGCTTACCGCTTGCACGCGCAGTCCCTGGCGGCTGTCGGCCAGGCGCAGGCCGAAAACGCGCTCGCCGTAATCGACGGCATAGCCGGCCGGAATTTCGGCCAGGTTCACCGTCAGCGCCAAAGGCTCGGCGCCGCGCAACACCCCCAGGCGGAGAGGATCTCCGGGGGTATAGCTGCGCAGCAGAGAGCGGTATTCATCGGTGGAACCGATGGCATCATCGTCGATGGTGAGCAGCACATCGGCAATTCGCAACCCGGCCTTTTCCGCCGGAGAACCGGGCTCGACGCCATGAACCAGCACCCCGCCCGCGCCGAGGCTGTTGCTGAAAGCCTGCCCCACTTCCCCAGGGAGGATGCCGGTAAAGGCCGGGCGCACCCGGCCGAACTCGATGAGGTCGTCGAGCACCCGCTTGGCCGTGTCGATGGGGATGGAGAAGCCGATCCCCTGGGCCTGCTGGATGATCGCGGTGTTGATGCCGATGAGGTCGCCGTTGATGTTGATCAACGGCCCCCCCGAGTTGCCGGGGTTGATCAACGCATCCGTCTGGATAAACAGCCCGAATTCGTTATTTTCGGTGGACATGCGGCGGCGGGTCGAACTGACGACGCCGGTGGTGATGGAATGGCCGAGACCCAGGGGATTGCCGATAGCGATGACCGTCTCCCCCACCAGGAGATCGTCGGAGCGACCCGGTTTCAATGAGGGAAAAGGTCCGGCGCCGAGAATGCGCAGGACCGCCAGATCGAGTTGATGATCCTTGCCGACCAGTTCCGCCTCCAGTTCCCGCCCGCCGGTGGTCAAGGCGACGAAAATTTTCGAGGCCTTTTCGATGACATGGGCGTTGGTCAGCACCAGCCCTTGCCCGTCGATGATCACCCCGGTGCCGAGGGACTGGGTCGTGTAGGTGCGCGGCGGCGCCAGTTCCCGGAAAAATTGCTCGAACAAGGGATCGGAAAAGCCGAAGAAGGGCGTACCGCCCCGTCGCACCAGCTTCTCGGTACGGATGTTGACGACCGCCGGTCCGGCTTTTTCCACGGCGGCAACGACAGGGGTACGCCGCTCCGCGGCGGCGGCATGTCCACCCCAGAGCAGGCTCAACAGAAGAACCATCAAACCGCCTCCGATGGGTCGCAAAAGCATCGAAAACCTCCCGTTTAGGGTTTGCGAATGGCGTACTTTTCCATGCGGTAAAGCAGGGTATGCCGAGGGACCCGCAGAAAAGCGGCGGCGCGGGTCTGGTTCCAGTCGTTGCGCCGCAGGGCTTCAAGCACCGCCTCTTTTTCCAACTCCTCCAGGGGGTAGCCCTCCTCGGGAAGATTCAAAACCCCGGCGATGGGGACGGCGACCGAAGGACGCGGGCGGCGAATCTTTGGGGGCAAGTCATCCAGTTCGATGCCCTCCCCCCGGCGCAGGATCAGCATGCGCTCCACGGCATTTTCCAGTTCCCGCACGTTGCCCGGCCAGTCGTAGTCGGAAAGGGCCTCCAGGGCCGCTTCGGAGCAGGTCACCGGCGGATTTTTCCCGTGCTTGTCGAGAAAATGCC